>JAGCPC010000066.1 GCA_017642485.1 Prevotella sp.
GGTGCCGTCCACTCGCCACTGAGGTCAAACTCATAGAATGCCTTGCCTGGGAAACCTATAATATAAGGTGTAGCCTGTTGCTGCAGTGGATAGTCATCGTAGGTGTGACTTACGCTATAGTACGTATTCTGTCCATCGGATATAGCGCTGTGAAGTTCATCCCACAGGAAGTGGTTTTCATACACCATGTCGTATGCGCCCTCACCCTCGCCCTTGGCTGGACGTGTGAAGGTAGCCGTGTCTGTTTCAGTACCCGTATTTTTTATTGCAGTGTACTTACGCAGCCAGTATTCGTGACCAATCTTGCCGTCGTTGTCATTGCCGTAGAAGTGAGTCAGCTCACCCTTCTGGTGAGTGCTTACTGTCAGCACGGTGAACGGCAGAACGACAGACTCCCAACCAGTGTTCAGACCTGCGAAGGTGTCAGGTGTTCGCTGATACCACATGCGTGAGCTGCCATCAAAAGTATAGCTGATAGGAGCCCAGAAGTCATTCTTGTCTATGAGCAGATGGTCATTAGATGCACCGTAGGTAGTTGCTCCAGTTCTATATACCCAGTGACCATTGACGAATGCCTCGTCCTTAGCGGCTACGCTGCCATAGCTGTCTGACGTATCGAATGCCGGCTCGGTGAGTGAGAGCTGCACTGCCCTACCCGTCTTGCCTGCAACAGAAGCGCCGTCGCCAGTCTCTGCCTCCTCAGTATATACGAGCAGGTTCTTGGTGAGGCCGTAGTTGCTGATGTGTGATACCTCGTCAACATCGAGCAATGGTGGGAAGAACTTATCATCTACAGTGCCGTTGCCGTAAGCCATAGGATCACCAGTAGAACCACTGAACGCATCGTCATGGCCTGTGAAGTCCACTGCCGTCAAGCCCTGATGAATAACTTCTGATTCTGCTGCATTTTTCTTTGCAAAGACAGCATACGGATTGAAGTAAACCTTGCTAATCGTATCGTTGCGGAAGTAAGCAGGAGCACGATAAACTCTGTTACCCGTATCGCCAGTCTCTATCACGTCACGTTCCTTGACTATTGGCGAAGGAACATCCTGATGTGTCAGACCCTCTACGTGACCGTAGTTCAGAGCCTGTCCGAAGAAGATGTAGTCGTATGGATAGAGAGGAACATAAATCTGTTCGCCAGTATCAGGATCCTTCAAAGGTTCACCAGTACTTGGGTTCTTCAACTCACGATCCGTATTCACCTCTTCAGGTATTGTGCCGTCAGCGTAGAGGAAGTCTGGATTACCATAGCGTTCAACTATGTATGCCGTATCTGTTGCCACAGCCTCTAATGCCGGTTTGTTGTGGTTGTAACGGCTGAGCAGGTACTGGCGGTTCAGGCGGTATGCCACGTCACCATAGTAGAAATCCGTCTTCGAAGCCGTCATTGCAGCAGCAGGAGCGGTGGTGTCAAAGGCTTCGTTACCTGGGTAGTAGCAGTTCTTCACCTGATCATTGTCGCTGTAGCTGCCGATTACTGCCTTGGTATTGGCTGCCGGTGTGCCACTGGTCTTTATCCAGCAGTTCTCAGCAGAACCACTGTTATCAGCAACGTCAGCTATACCGCCACCCGTAAACGTACCCATCACGCCAAGGTTATAGACATGACCGCAGAGCTTGCCGAAGAGTGAGTGGTCAAGTGCGCTCACATAGTGACCGTCACCATGAACGTTACCGCTGAAGCAATGGGTGTCATCACCGATTGACGTCCATGGGTCGGCATGCCTGATGTTGGTACGGAAGATAATGTCAAGGTCATTGGCACCTGCCACTCTGCTGTTGAGCAGCAGATGACCGTTGAACGTACCACTCTTGATGGTATCGCCATTGAAGGTAGTGCCAGGCGTTGACTTAGTGATGAGGCTCAAATCATAGAGATTCTTCAAGAGGTCGAGCCCGTTCTCACTCGTAGCGCTGTAGTCATTGATATAAATCTTCGGATGACGCTTCTTCTGAGCATCGATATGGTCAATGTAATAGTGATGCTCCTTAGCCTCCAACACTGTCTTGAGGTCGTGGTAGTTGGCAACTGAGAATTGTACAGGGGTAGAGTATGTCTTGCCCAGGTAGCTCTTAGCATAGTAAGCCACGTAGTAGCCATCCTGATAGTAGTACATCGGAGTGTTGTTGTTGATATACTCCGTACCGTTGCGGTGCATGTTGGCATCAGTCTCGTTGCTGTATATCTCCCATCCGCCACCGATGAGTTCGTAAGCTCCCGGTGTCACCTTAGGCGTGTTCATACCCACCGTGGTGCCTGGCAATACTGTAGCAGGCGGCAGCAGCGGTTCGATGATTGGAGCACCACTCTCAAACTGCAGGTGAACGTTGACGATGTGCATCTCATTGACGAGGGTTGCATCGCTGTCGTCATCACCTGTCTCGTTGTAGGTGTATTGATACATCACAGAGATAATCTTCTCCTTGGAGAGATCTTCTATGTTGCTCTCACGGCTCACATAGAGGGTAGAAGACTCCGTAGGCTCGTCACCCTTGATGATGAAGCTCTTCTGTTTGTTCTGCAAACTACTGAAGTTATCTGCATCGATTACCCAGCCAGCAGAAACCGCTGTGCCAGAACCATAACTGCCATCAGCTACAATTGTTCCGCTATTATTGCGGTTGGTTACTGAGGTGGTGCCTGAGTAGCTGTCTCGACAGTAGTAATAGGTGACAGGGGTAGAAGCGGTGTTGGTGAACTTGAGAACCTCAATCAGTTCAGCACGCTCTGCCGTTGAGAGACTTCTGTATGTGCCTGCAGGTATCACCTGTCCCTTGGCGTATGCCACATTGCCACGAGCAAAGTCCTTCTTGGCTATGTAGTAGTCATCACCTGTTGACTCAGTTGTTGATACTACCACAGCCGTGTAGTGGTATTTCTCGTTCTGGAGTTTCAGGTAGTCCGCACGTGACAGCGTGTCGCCCTTACTGATTGTCCTGCCTAATTCGGTTGTAGCATCAAGAGGAGTGTCACCATTATAGATAGCCACATACTCTACATCCTGTGGCTGATCGTATGGACTGTGGTACTTAGACATATTGCCTGAGTATTCAGGATCAATGAGCACGTCGAGACCATCGTAGTTGAATGAGAACTTATTCGCTGCACGGTCTGCAGAGGTCAGTGAAGCCCATCCCTTGATACCGTCATACTTTGTTCCTGAAGTGTAGCTTGTACCGCCATACAGTCCTTCTGCAGAACATACGTGAGCAGGTGTGAGGGCTGCATCAATAGCAGCAGACTGGCTTGGGAATGCAGTCTTCAGCGTGGTGATGTCGGCAGCAGTGAGCAGGTCGCCATACACTATGTACGTCTGTTCATTGAGTTTCAGCGTGCTTATACACATCTTTGCAGCGCTGAACTTAGCATATACCGCAGGAGCCTGGGTTGCAAGAGCGTCATATTCTGTCTTAGGAATAGGTGTGCCTGCGCTCACGCTCTTCTGCACAGCATCGTATGTGTAGGTCACAGCCTCAGATGCTATGTAGGCATCCTCCACTGTCGCCTGATCTCCCGTACCAGGATTAAAGTACTTTGTCACCACATCGTCGGGAACTATCTCGCCTACGGTGTATGTGCGCTGACCATATACACCACCTACGCTGGTACTGTATGTAGGTCCTGCGATATAGTTGCTCTTTGCCGCATCAGACAAAGCATCGTATTTAGCGCTGCTTATAGTGTCACTCGTGGATGCATACCATGTGTTCCATGCCGGAGGGGTATTCATCTTGAAGTCGAGTATGTAGCCAGTGCCGTGGCTGATGTTGTTGGACATGTGCCAGTCTTCACCCTCGCCACGTGTCGTGCTGACTGCTCCAGTCTTGACGTTGACATACGTGGTGTCAACGAAGAATGCCTGTTCGCTTGCTGGCAACTGACTCCAGTCCCAGTAGGTGATTACATCGTTAAGCTGATAGGTAACGCTGTTGTTGTTTACCTTGATGCCTTCTGGATAAGTTTCCGTATTGAAGTAAGCATACTTATTCTGCTTTATGTCAACCAGCTTCAGTTTGCCGTGAGCACCTGCAGTAATGGTGATAGGTATGTGGGTCTCCCTGGTGTAAGCCATAGGAGCACCTGTATAGGCATCTATTATCTGGTCGTAGATGTATATGCTACCCTTGATATACCAGTAGTGCGCCTTTGAATAGTTTGCTCCTGCTGGATTGTATTCCAGGTTGTGTGGATAGCAGTCGTCGATGATGGTCTTCTTCTTACCATGTATGAAGTTACCTGATGTCTGTATCTGCTCAAGTTTTGACGCAGGAGTCTCAACATAGCTGTACATCTTATAGGTACGCAGGTCGTCGTTATAATCAGACAGCGTCTTCATGTCATATTCATAGTCCACATGACGCTCGCCATGCTCGTTCTTTGCATAGACATAGCCACCGCCTATGGCATCAGCCTTGGCGTTGATAAGGTCAAGCTCTACCACACCAGTGATATAGCCGTAGTTCTTCTCTGTAGCAGAAGGAGACTCTGGCTCGTTAACCAACTCAAGGAACACACCAGAGGCAAGTGCCACCTGGTTGTGACACGTAGCGGTGTTACGCTTCTTGTTGGTCTTGTTAGCCTCTTTCCAGTCGTGGTAGGTAGTAGTGCCGTCAGCATCACCAGAGTCTGTAGTGCGCACATGATCCATCTGCACGTCGCTGGTAAGGTTGCCCAGACAGTTCACAAGACTGTAGATGCCGAAATAGTTGCCGTGAGTTGTTGCATCGGGGGCATCGACTTTCTTCAGCGACAGCTCACCCACACGGTTGATGGTGTAGCGCTGTTTGTCCTGCACCTCCGTCACACGGTCGAGGGCTCCCTGCAGCACCATACGTGAGCCATATACGCCCACGAGGTCAGCACGCTGGAGAGTATTGAGCAGTCGTCCTGCATAGATAGAGCAGACACCGTCTTGTCTCCAGTATGTTGTTGTATCCTTGAGGTTAGCAGGCAGGTCATTATATTCATCATCGTATATCTGCTGTCCTACGCTATATCCCTTGTAGGCTATGCCCTCACTGTCCTTGCCTGCTGGGATAGCACTCTTACAGGTATAGCGCAGACGGAAGTATGCACGCTCACGGTCGGTCAGGTTGTTATACTGATCCATCGTGATTTCCTGCTGAAGGTTGTAATAGTCAGTACCGTAGTTGGCAATATGAAGCTCACGATAGCCATCGACGAGTGAGAGGTTGCCGCCGCCATAGAGACCGCCGACGTGCTCCGTACCTATGGTGATGAGGTCGCGACAACATACGTCACGCAGGGCTGCCGTCACGTTGCCGAAGACGGTCTTGGTGTTGGCATACACCTTATCGGAACCGTCAGCCACATTACCACCGCCAAAGACAGCATTATGGATGATGATACCGCTGTCATCAAGTGCTGCCCACTTGGCGCCGTCCGTAGTATCATTCTTGCCTTTCAGTCTGTTAAGTGAGTCGGTTGGCACGTAGTCATACTGTGCAAAATCCCTACCAGCGATGTTCACACCGCCTGCTGCCGTCACCTGTGCCCAAGGTTCTACGACCACCTTACAGTCCTCAGTCCATTTGCCTGAGCCGTCAACATAGTAATAGTGGTTAGGTGAAGGAGTCTCGCCTGAGGTGTCAGCAGTACCCACACCATACACATAGCCGATATCACCGCCGCCATATACGTTGCCGTAGCCGTCGTCATAGTTGTCTGCAGTACCTACCTCGCCACCGTGTATGTGTGCCTCAGTCTGTCCGAACACATAGCCGTCGGTATATAGCGTACCCACCCTACCAAGGTTGTCGTAGCCCTTGCCACCGGCAAAGACGTCACGCAGTACGTGACCGTTTATCATCTCTACCTGTGTCTTACCATATTTATATATACCATTGAGGGTACGCTCGCTGTTATTATAGCCGCTCACGGTAACGTCGCCACGACCTATCGCCGCAATCTCTCCACCGCCGAAGAGGCTGTTCCTGACCATGCCGTTCCACATCGTGACCTTCGTGGTGTCAACACTACTGTTATCCACATAACCACCACCGAAGACGTTGCCTGAACCATAGAGGCGGTTCTCGCCCACGTGGTCTGTCCACGTCTCGTCATGCAGTTTCTCCTGATACCAGCCACCGTAGGCATTATGATAAGCAATGGTATCGACTTCTATGTCTTCACGGTTTGCAAAATATACGTAGCCTATATAGCCGTTGTTGAGGGTCAGGTTGGTAGTGCCGAACACTGCACCGCCTTCGCCGCCGCCGTAGGCATTACGCTGAACGGTAGGCACGCCTGCATAGTAGCCGTAGTTGCCTATTGTTGCATCAGCGCCCAATACTGCCTTAACAGTAGCGAGTTTGTTGGCATTGCTCTGGTCTTCGCGTATGCCGATATACACATGGGTTGTGCCCAAGACGTCAACCACGGTAGAACCGTCAGGGATATCGCTGATGGCAGCATCCACCCATTTTTCGTCAACTAACTTCTTGTGCTTACCTACGCTGCCCTTCCAGCCGCCGCCATAGACGTTACGTGTTGAGCCACCTGCTATGTAGGCAGTTGCATCAGCCACGAAAGGCTGGTCTCTGTAGTCGGTGACATCGCCATATTCATCGAGCACTGCACCTATGGTGCCTGCTGCATAGATATCCTTCTTCACCCTGCCACCCATGAGGGCTATGTATGTGGTACCGTTGACATCGCCGTCGCCAGTGTTCTCGTCGTCATAGCCGCGACCGCCGCCATAGGCGTAGTTTTCTACTGTAGCACCCTTATGGATGAGTACGTTGGTGTTATGCTTCAAGCCATCGAGACGCACCTTTGCCAAACCGTCCTTCAAGCCTGTTGCGTGGTGCTCGCCGTCGCCATAGCCATTAGGCAGGTAAGGCAGGGCACTGCCATTCGCTATAGCCTCTTTCTTAGCACTTCCCACATTGGCTACACGACCCATCTCGCCACCGCCATATACCTCATAGACTGTGGCTCCTTCATTCAGGTTTACCTCGGTATAGTTAGTCCATGTATCAAGACCATAGCCTGCACCATATACTGTTGCCTTGTAACCCTTAGCTCTGTTAGACCATGCAGTCTTTGATACATCAACATGAGCATATAGGGTCTGGCGCACGTGGTTGTTACCGCCATAGAGAGTGCTTACGGTAGCCGCCTCACTATCGTAGTTTACGTGGCTCTCATACACATCGCACACCTTGTGAACATTCGTGCCCTCAGAGCCACCGAATATCTTGCCTACCTTGACGATAGAGCCGTCTGGCACGTTGACCAGCGTTCGGCGGGTGAGTCCCTCTTCATAACCACCACCGTGTACCTCGTTGATATCGCCACAGATGAGGTCGATTACGGCTGTTGCCTGATCGGCAGTAGCAGCAGCATCGGCAGTAGCCTTTGGAATCCACATACCGAGTCCGTTGAATGAGCCTGCTCCGTATATTCTTGTGCTCTTGAGGTTGAGGTAGCCCTCCGGGATATCCACGAGCACATAGCTGCGGTCTTGCAGCATATCGCCTATCGGGTCGGAACCCTTCGGGGTTTTTCCGTCTGACCGATAGTTGGTATCACCCTCACCAGCACCGAACACGGCAGCTACGCTGTTATTGACATTATGCTCAGGACGCACATGTACGAAGGCATTGGGTATGTAAGGAGCGAGGATGTCTCTCTCTACTCCATCCACGTCCACATGGATTGTTCCCTGATAGGGAGCTATAGGAGATGGGGTTGTAATAGCAGAGTAGTCGTACTTACCATAGCAACCGCCAAAGATGTTGCGAACGCGTCCCTGCAGGTATTCTACGTATGCGGAAGCCGTGGCAGGAGCACCGCTGTTGTGCATCATCGTGCGCGCGCCCTCGCGTACCTTAGTCTTGAAGTCTGCTTCGCCCCTGATGCGACCGCCAAGGTCGTTGGCTCCATAGACATCTTCTATCACCCAAGGATAACCTCCCTTACCAACGTATGTCTCGGCATGACCAAGAATGTCGGCATTACAAGCACCGCCGAAGGAAGCGTTGATGCGGCCGTTGCCCAAGTTCATGTAGGTGTCACCAGCCACTGTTCCCTCAAAGCCGCCGGCGTAGATATACTCGGCTGCAGGGATGCCGTCGCCACCAGCCGCTGTGCCTGCAACTGTGCCCTTCAGGTTGACGGTGGTGCTGTAGTTTGCGTTATAGCTGTAAACGCCAGCTTCTTTCTTGCCTACTACACCCTTCTCACCTCCGCCGAATACGAGGAAGCTGTAGCCATCGTTGAGGTTGACGGTGGTAGAACCCCATATCTCAGACTTCTCACCATAGCCAGCACCGAAGATGCCCAGACTGGTAAGGAATATCTCCTCACGCTGTGCATTGAAACTGACGCCAGCATTATCTATCTGGACTGTTTCGTCTTCTCCGAACACCTTGAACTTGGCATCCTCAAACAGGTATTGCTTGTTTACAGTAGCAGCATTAACGTTGATTTCTACATTACCATTGATATGTCCGCTATTGTAGCAACCACCATATACATTGCCACCTACGAAGCGCTTCAGGTCGCCATCTCTTCCGTTGGTGTTCCAAGCCAAGAATGGCGATTCACCTGTAGGTTTGCCGTCACCATCCCTCAAAAGTTGCATAGGGTAGAGTTTCAGACCGTTAAGGTTGACCTTTATCTTAGGATTGGATGCTACGGTGAATCCACCATCACACTCTGCATTGAAACCAGCGTGGGCTGGCACGTAGGCATCATTACAACCGCCTACGAACTTATTATATATACGGACAGAGCTGACATAGTCGAGGTCAATGGTACTTGGAGCCGTCATACTACCCACGTTACCACCGCAGAAGAATGAGCCGATGAACGCTGTATAAGGGATGTATGTCTCTGGGTCGCCCTTAGCCTCGTCGTCAAACACCACGTTTGGCAACAATGGCATTGCAACACCCTGCATGTATGCCTCGAAGGTGGCAGGAGTCTCAAGGTTGAGCGAACTGAACTTGGTGCCTTCCAACTCTGGGATGTTGGTTCTCTGCATAGTGTAGAGCACGCCCTCTGGTGTACCAGGAGCATCGGCACCTGTCTCATCCTTGTCTTTTTCGTTATACTTAATGATATTTTCTCCGTTATTGCCCAGGAACACATTCTCTGCAATAACGTATGAGCCTATCTTCAGCTCCACCATTGGTTTAGACTTGTTGGTCTTGAGTGAGGCGCTGTTACCACCGCAATAGACAGAACCGCCGATGATGGTAGGATGTAGGGCATCAGTACCAGCCAGACGTATAGACACCTGCTCGGCATTAGGGCGGAAGTTGTTAAGAGCCTCGATGTTCTCTGCTGGTGTTGCAAAGCCGCTTCCGTAGTAGAGGTCGCCGTAAGCCTCGTCTTCAGCAAGCTTGACGTTGTCGGTATAGGCATACGAACCATTGCCACCACCATAGACATCACCTCGAACCGTAGTGTAGATACCGATAGCACTACCACCATAAACTCGGCCTGTGATATCGTTGCCGCCATAGACGTTGTTCACGTCACCACCACGTACGAGCACGCGCGCAGAAAGCTCCTTTGGGAACTTATAGCCAGGCAGGTTGTCAACAGGGGTATATACTCCGTTGACACTTGGACGCACGTCTGCCATACGACAGCCGCCATAGAGGTTATCAACCTTTAGGGTAGCGTCAGCCCTAATCTCGAGCAGCAAACCCTCTGGACAGGTCATAGGACCACGGTTACCGCCGCTGTATAGGTTGCGTATCTTACCCCTCTTAAGGTTCCACGTAGGACGTATCGCCATCTCAGCCAAGTTGTTGCCGCCATAGAAACGACCCACCTGAAAGGCATCGCTGCTTGGGTAAGAGTAAGCGAGGTTGAGCCCCATGCGGTCATGGAAGCGTTCGTTTGTCAGCAGTTCATTGCCGCCTGCATCTTTTATGCTGCATACCACATCACTGGGGTTATCGAAGCAGATGACAGTACTGTCGGTAATCGTAACATTGTTGCCACCGCCATAGACATAGTCGATGGAGCCGCCCAGCAACTCAAGGTACGTCTTGCCAACCTCTGGCTTCACCACGTCTTCGTAGGTAGTATCGGCAACGGTCACGTCATACATGCCGTTACTCTTTCTTGCGGAATAGACATAGTCACCGTTGCCACCTCCAAAGAGCTGACCTATGTATGTCTTCTGATCCTCCTTGTGAGAGATGCGTACAAAGACGTTCCATGAATTGTTAATCTTGTTTTCTGCTGTCTGCGTAAGTTCCTCAGGCAATGCTGAAGACGACCCTATCGTACCTGAAATATCGTTGCCACCATAGAGCCTATCGACAATGATGTAGTTGGAGGCATGCTCGCCGTCAATGTTCACGAAAGCTCTACCCTCCACATTAGCGCGACATGCACCTCCATAGACACGATGCATATCACCGCCATAGACGTTTACCGTACTATTGCCACCAGTATCACCGTTGTTACCTCCTCCGTAAATATTACCGCCGATGGTTATCGTTCCTTGAGCGTGCACCACGGCTGCGATGATACCACAATATAATATCGCCAACAAACGTTGCATTCTCTGTTTCCTTTCTTTTGCTTTTCCGAAAAAGACTTTTTCGTTGTTTTTAATGATTGTTACTGCAAAATTATACATTTTTTTTGATATATTAGCATATAGGGGGGGGTATTTTCATCCCCCTATTTATTAATAAGGTGTTTTTCTTGACTTATATCAACAAAAAGAGGGGTAATACGGAATACTAAATGCATAATACAGCTTTCACATGAGCTATCTCACGACATTTTTATTCCATAAAAGAGATTCTTAGCAAGAGGCCTTACATTGAGATCACTTTTAAATTTAATTTTTTACCTCCATCCTCCACTTTCCGATGTTAACATATTGATAATCTGCAACTTTATGCAGTGGAGGTAAATAATTTTACCTCCACTCTACCTCCACAACTTCCACCTCTTGTGGATGCCATGCTTCTATATGCGGACGCTTAGCTTCTGCACGTGGATGCTATGCTTCTGCACGCGGATGCACAGCTTCCGCAGACAGAAGCTGTGCCCCTGCGACCTAAAACATATCCTTTTAGGGGGCCAAAACATATCCTTTTAAGAGCGAAAAGATATCCTTTTAGGGGCGAAAAGGATATCTTTTAGCCAAGCAAAAAAGTGGAGGATGAGTGGAGGTAAATAATTTTACCTCCACTCAATCAACAATCTAAACCTCAGTACTTTACACGCAAAAAGTGGAGGTGGAGGTGATTTTTGCAATTTCTGCATGAAATCGGAAGATGCAAAAATAAATTCCCATTTTATTTTGTGCTTTGCACTCGTTTTTGTAACTTTGCAAATAAAAATGGTATGAACAGAATAAATGAGATATTTGGCATCGAGGTGCCAGTGATAGCCGGAGGTATGGCATGGTGCAGCGGTTGGCGACTGGCTGCTGCCGTGAGTAATGCTGGGGGACTGGGACTGATAGGAGCAGGAACGATGACTGTCGAACTGCTACGTGAGCATATAAGAAAGGTGAAAGCTGCCACCGACAAGTCATGGGGTATCAACCTGCCTCTGATGTATCCGCAGATAGACTCTCTCATTGAGATGATTATCGAGGAGGGTTGTAAGATAGTCTTCACATCGGCTGGTAGTCCTAAGAAATATACCCAGCGCTTTCATGATGCTGGCATGGTGGTGGCCCACGTGGTGAGCTCCAGCAAGTTTGCCAAGAAATGTGAGGAGGCTGGCGTGGACGTCGTAGTGGCAGAGGGCTTTGAAGCTGGTGGCCACAATGGCAAGGAGGAAACGACGACGATGTGCCTGATACCTCAGGTGAGAAAGGCTACTACCCTACCCCTCATCGCTGCTGGCGGCATAGCATCGGGCGAGGCATGTCTGGCTGCTCAGGTGCTCGGCGCAGAGGGAGTGCAGATAGGTACCCTCTTTGCTCTTGCCGAGGAGAGCAGCGCACATGAGAATTTCAAGAAGGCTTGCACTAACCTGGAGGAGGGCGACACGATGCTCTGCCTGAAGAAGCTGGCGCCATCACGCCTCGTGAAGAACGGGCTGTACTCTCGCCTCGCCGAGGCCGAGGCAAAGGGTGCCGAGGTTCCCGAACTGCTCGAGATACTCGGTGAGAAGGCCACTCGTCGTGGCATATTCGACGGTGATACGGAGAACGGCGAGATGGAGATAGGACAGATAGCAAGCGCCATAAAGAGCGTAGAACCTGTGAGCGTGATAATGGCAAGGCTTATAAAAGAGTATAATGAGGCAAAGGCCTCACTATAAATCACTATAGCAACTATAGATACTATAGATACTATAGTCACTATAAATAAAAAGAAAAAAAAAACGATGTCAACACTCAGAAGCGAGGGTTTAGTAAAGATATACGGTAAGAGAACCGTAGTCAATGATGTCTCCTTTAACGTGAAACAAGGCGAGATAGTCGGTCTGCTGGGACCTAACGGTGCTGGCAAGACGACGTCGTTCTACATGACGACGGGACTGGTGGTGCCTAATGCAGGACATGTATATATCGACGACCAAGAGATAACGTCAATGGCTGTCTATGAGCACGCACGCCACGGCGTGGGCTACCTGCCCCAGGAGGCGAGCGTATTTCGTAAGATGTCGGTGGAGGACAACATCATGTCGGTACTCGAGATGACTGGCAAACCCAAGGCTTATCGTGACGAGAAACTGGAGAGCCTCATCAATGAGTTTTCGTTGCAGAAGGTGCGCAAGAACCTCGGCGACAGACTGTCGGGTGGTGAGCGACGCAGGACGGAGATAGCACGATGCCTTGCCATAGAACCGAAGTTTATCATGCTCGACGAACCCTTTGCCGGCGTTGACCCTATAGCGGTGGAGGAGATACAAAACGTGGTGTGGCACCTCAAGCATCGCAACATAGGCATACTCATCACCGACCATAACGTACACGAGACGCTCAACATCACTGACCGTGCCTACCTGCTCTTCGAGGGCCGAATACTGTTTCACGGCACTCCTGACGAACTTGCCTCCAACCAGATAGTGAAGGAGAAGTATCTGGGCACCAACTTCGTACTGCAGAAGAAAACCTTCCAGCTGTAATCGAAATAACGAAATAACGAAACCACCAAAATGAAAAATGCTCCAGGAGTCTCACGACTACTGGAGCATTTAAAGTATGTTTAACTAAAACCTTTTCTAAAATAAAGAAGTATCTCACGATGCTTCTCGTTATCCAAGAGCTAAACAATCTTTCTAACCTAATAACTAAAACCTAAATCTATTATATATCTACTAACCTAAACAATCTAACTTAAATCATTCGACGGTCTGTCGGGTAGGGTGGTCTCTCTCGACCATTCCCTTGCCCTCTGACTCTGTCTCTTGTTATCCTTCCTTTACAATCTTTTTCCTAACTTTGCTAAAACCTAAATCAATCTATTTTTCTACTAACCTAAACAATCTTTGCTATACTTTTTGACAGTCGCAAGGTTTTTTCCTTTTGACGATGCAAAGGTACGACGAAATAATTGTGTGCGCAAACAATTTTGAAGAAAATATCGTAAAAGTACGTTTAAATTGATAATTATCAAGGACTGTGTACGCACACAATGGCAAAACGGGTGTTTTTGGTGCATTTTTAGGTAATATTGGCAAAAAGCCCTTTCTGCTTGACATAAAACAAGTGCAGAAAGGGCTATGAGTCGTCGTTTTAGGGGCGAATCACAAGGTGTGACCCGATGAACCGTCGAAGCAGTGGGTGCACACCTGGCACTTAGGAAGACCTATCGCCTCGATAATAGTTTCGAGTTTGGCAAACTTAAGGGAATCGATATTGAGACGACGTGCTATCTCATCGACCATGGCCTTGTACTCAGGTGAATCGGTCTTGGCATATTGCTGCAGACGTTCTTCTGGTATGCTGATGCTCTCTGCCTTGTCGGCATCGGCGAGCATAGTAGCCTTTTCTTTGCCTGTCTCAAAATCCATTATGACACGACGTGCTATGAGTTCGAGTTCGCTCTTAGAGGCTGAGAAGTTGATGAAGGGACATCCCCATATCAGTGGTGGGCAGGCGATACGGAAGTGTGCCTCCTTGGCGCCAAGTTCCTTGAGTATCTTGGTATTCTCTCGGAGTTGGGTACCACGTACTATGGAGTCATCACAGAAGAGGCAGCGCTTGCCTTCGAGCATAGCCCTGTTGGGTATGAGCTTCATCTTTGCCACGAGGTTACGCGTCTCCTGGTTGGTAGGCATGAAGGAGCGTGGCCATGTAGGGGTGTACTTTGATATGCATCGCTGATAGGGCACTCCGTGACCTGCTGCATAGCCTGTCGCCATACCCAGTCCTGAGTCGGGGATACCACCAGCATTATCCACCTCTGTATCATCTTCCTTACCCATGACGTAACCCGTCTGGTAGCGCATCTCCTCCACGTTCTTGCCCTCGTAGAATGATGTAGGAAAGCCGTAGTATATCCACAGGAAGGAGCACACCTGCATATTCTTCTCTGCTGGACGGAGGGTCTCCATACCGTCAGGTGTAAGTCTTACTATCTCGCCTGGTCCGACGTAGTGGCTTATCTCATATCCCAGATTAGGGAAGGCGGTAGATTCAGACGTGGCAGCCATAGCGCCGTCCTTCTTGCCTATGACGATGGGAGTACGTCCCCAGAAGTCACGTGCTGCGATGATACTGTCCTCGGTGAGTATGAGCATGGAGCACGAACCCTTTATGGTCTTATACACATTCTCTATACCCTCCACGAAGTCCTTGCCCTTGATGATGAGCAGTCCTACGAGTTCGGTAGGATTGATCCTACCTGATGAAAATTCGCTCAGCACCATATTCTGGTCGAGCAGATGCTCTGCTACCTCCTCGGCATTGTTGATCTTACCGACGGTGACAAGGGCAAAACGTCCGAGGTGTGAGTTCATGAGCAATGGCTGTGCATCAGTATCGCTGATAACGCCTATGCCCTTCTCGCCAAAGAAGCGTGGCAGCTCGTCCTCAAACTTAGTGCGGAAATAGGTGCTCTGAAGGTTGTGTATAGAACGGCGAAAGCCCTGCGTCTCTTTGCTGAATGTAGCCATACCGCCACGCTTGGTGCCAAGGTGTGACTGATAGTCGATGCCATAGAAGAGTTCCTCTACGCATCTTTTGTGCTGTATAGTTCCGAAAAAACCGCCCATCTTTGTTTATCCGTAAATAATCTTACCTGTTTCCTTATCAGTATTCTCAGGTATGAATGACTTGTTGTACTGTGTCATACCACGCAGGGACATACCCATATTAGAGAATCCACCATCGTGGAAGAGTGTCTGCATCGTGACCTTCTTGGTAAGGTCAGAGAAGAGCGTCATGCAGTAGTCGGCGCAGTCATCGGCGCTGGCATTGCCGAGTGGTGACATACGGTCGGCAAAGTCGAGCATGCCGTCAAAGCCCTTGATGCCGCCACCTGCCGTAGTGAGTGTAGGTGACTGTGATATGCAGTTGACACGGACATGCTTCTCTCTGCCGTAGATATATCCGAAAGAGCGTGTGATAGACTCGAGCAGTGCCTTAGCATCAGCCATATCGTTATAACCGAAGAAGGTGCGATGGCTCGCTACATAGGTGAGCGCCACGATGCTGCCATACTCTGCTATGGCATCGAGTTTCTTTGCCACCTGTATCATCTTGTGGAATGATATCGCTGAGATGTCGAGGGTCTTGTCGAGGAAGCCATAGTCGAGGTCGTCGTATGTGCGCTTCTTACGCATATTGACAGACATAGCGCATGAGTGGAGCACAAAGTCCACCTGTCCGCCGAGTGCCTCCATTGCCTCCTTGAAAAGGTTCTCGAGGTCTGCCACGCTGGTAGCGTCAGCAGGTATCACTGCCTTGGCGTTGGTCTTCTTTGCCAGTTCGTCGAGGGTTCCCATACGGATAGCTACTGCCGTATTGGTAAGTACTATCTCTGCGCCCTCTTCCACAGCGCGTTCTGCCACCTTCCATGCGATGGACTGTTCGTTGAGTGCACCAAAGATGATGCCTTTCTTTCCTTTCAATAAATTGTATGCCATGCTATTGATAATATATAAAAATTGCCTGTCTATTATAAATAAGGTGGGAAGTGTATGCAACAAATGCAGTTGCAAAAATACAAAAAAACATTGAACTACACAAAACTTTCTCACTTTTTTGTGTAACTTTAAATAAGTTATTTGTAACTTTGCAGTCAGTTTCTTTACCACATCATGATACGCTACAAAATAATACACCCTGAGGAATACTCTGCCAAGCAAGTAGATGAGATAATCGCTGCACTACCTGCATGGCGCAGGGAGGAGTGTCTGCGTTTCAAGCAGCGACAGGGACAGATGGAGAATGCCTTGGCGTACTGGCTGCTGAGCGAGATGATGGGCTTTCAGCCAGACTTTGTGAGGGGAGAACATGGCAAGCCGGAGGTTAACCTTAACGTTAACCATAACCTTAACCTTAACGTTAACCATAACCTTAACTTTAACCTATCACACTGTAAAAGAGCTGTGGCTTGTGTGATAAGCGATGATGGGAAGGTGGGCATCGATGTGGAGTGCCTGGGCAGATACAAACCGCAGTTGGCGGAATACTGCATGAGCGACGAGGAACTGAGACAGATAGCTGAGGCGAACGACCCCGATGGCGAGTTTACTCTGCTATGGACCAGGAAGGAGGCACTGCTAAAGATGACAGGCGAGGGAATAACCGATGATATGAAAAATTGTCTCACCAGCCCACGTGCTGAGGGAGTAGAGATAGAATGTGGCATAAATAAGGAACGAGGCTACGCATGGAGCGTGGCAAGTAAGATATGGCAATAATAAAGAAGATATACGGTAAAGCTCCCAAGTGGGGCGAGGGATGCTACTTCAGCGAGACCGCGGCTGTAGTGGGTGATGTAACGATGGGCAACGAGTGCTCAGTGTGGTTTAGTGCTGTGGTGAGGGGCGATGTGGCTCCCATCACTATGGGCAACCGCTGCAACGTGCAGGATGGTGCCTGCGTGCATGTCACCAATACGACGGGTCCTACGGTGATGGAGGATGACGTGACGATAGGCCATAACGCTACAGTGCATGCCTGCACACTGAGAAGGGGATGTCTGGTGGGTATGGGCGCCACGGTGCTCGACGGTGCCGACATCGGTGAGGGTGCTATCATCGCTGCTGGTGCCTTAGTGCTTGGTGGCACGAAGGTGGGCGACCACGAGATATGGGGTGGCGTGCCTGCAAAGTTTATCAAGAAGACAGCCCCTGACCAGGCAGAGAGTTTTGCAGCTCACTACGCACAGTATGCTAAGGATTATCTGGATGAAGAAAAATAGTCCAGCTACCATTGCTAATAAGATTGGCTAAGAACACAAAAAAGGCTCATCTCATCACGAGAAGAGCCTTTTTGTTTATCCTTAGTGTTTTCTATGCTTTTACCTAAACGTGTTCTATTGAGGTTGGAACTTTTCTTCTGAATCACTTTAGCGTGAGTTGTGTTGTACGATGCAAAATTAGCAATTGTGTGCGTACACACCAAACGATTTTCATGTTTTTTTATTTTTTTCTTAAGTTTTTTGATGAAAATCAATTGTTTTTTATTATCTTTGCACAAATGCTTCTTCAAACAAAAGTAGAAATACGCAAAGCATCGTTTGAGATAACACCGACGGATAGGTTATTGTTCGTCGGCTCTTGTTTTGCCGACAATATAGGTAAACGATTCGCTGACAATAAGTTTCGTGCCGTGACAAACCCCTACGGCGTGATGTACAACCCCGCGAGCGTCATGCATACCATAGATAAGGTGAACGAGAATTTCGACGTGGCAGTGCTCACCCTCGGTACCAACCATGTGTATATACTCAAGGAGACAGGCGAGATAGTAGATAACTGCATGAAAAGGCCTCAGCGACTGTTTGACGAACGCGAACTGACGGTGGACGAGTGCGAGGCATATCTCCGTAAGGCAGTGCAGAAGCTAAGGGAACGGAATGCCGATGTGAAGGTGGTGATAACCGTCAGCCCTATCAGATATGCCAAGTATGGGTATCATGGAAGCAGGCTGTCGAAGGCGACCTTGCTGCTCGCTGCGGAGAAGATGGTGAAAGACGGCGAAGTGGAATATTTCCCTGCCTATGAGATAATGAACGACGAACTAAGAGACTACAGATTCTATGAACCAGACATGCTTCACCCATCCGCTCAAGCTGTGGACTACATCTATGAACGTTTTAAGGAACTATTCTTCAGCAAAGATGCTACACAAATGGAGAAGGAATGGCAACCCATCAGCCAAGCGCTGAAACACCGTCCCTTCAATCCTGATAGCGAAGAGTACAGGGCTTTTCTCGAAAAGGCCAAGAACGACGAACAACGTTTTATAGAGAAATGGAGGTTGTAAAACTCACCGACATACCCTCAACCAATGACTACCTGCTGGGGCTAAACACCGACAGGGACATCTGCGCCGTGACCGACTATCAGTCTGCAGGCAAAGGCATGGACACCAACACGTGGGAGAGTGAGAGAGGCAAGAACCTACTGTTCTCCTTGCTTGTTCATCCTACATGGTTGCCCATACAAGAACAGTATCTCATGTCAATGGCAGAGGCTCTCGCCCTATACGATGCCATAAGAGCAGTTCACAGTTCACAGTTCACAGTTCACAGTTCGGGAGTTCACAGTTCGAGAGTTAAAGAGGGGTTGACTATTAAGTGGCCGAATGATATTTACTGGGGGGACAGAAAATTGAGCGGTACACGCATAGATGCCAATCTGCAGGGGGGAATGATACGTGATATGGTCATCGGTACGGGTATCAACGTCAATCAGACCACCTTCTCTGACAAGGTGCCCAATCCCGTCTCTCTAAAACAGATTACAAACAAGACGTATGACGTCGAGGAACTTCTTGACACTATATTGGCAAACTTCAACGAGTATCATGAGTTGCTGCGCAGTGGTGGAAAAGGAGAGATTATGCGCCAATATCACGAGAAACTGTATCGCCGCGAGGGATTCCACAGATATGAGGATGGAGCAGAAGAGTTTGAGGCAGAACTGGTAGAGGTATCTTCCAACGGCATCATGACGCTAAGACGTAAAGACGGCATCCTCAGCTCATACGAATTTAAAGAGGTGAGATTCGTAATGAAATGATCGGAGTAATCAGAATAGTCGGAATAATCAGAATAATCAGATAATAAAAATCACTATGAAATTTAAGAGAATTTTACTAAAGCTCTCAGGTGAGAGCCTTCAGGGAGAACAAGGGTATGGCATCGACGTAAACCGTCTCAATGACTATGCCCGTCAGATCAAGGAGATAGCCGATATGGGTGTAGAGATAGGCATCGTCATCGGTGGTGGCAACATCTTTCGCGGGTTATCAGGCGCAGGCAAGGGTTTTGACCGCGTGAAGGGCGACCAGATGGGTATGTGCGCTACGGTGATCAACTCACTGGGGTTGTCGTCAGCCCTCGGTGCCATAGGTCAGAAGAACCGTGTGCTCACAGCTATCAGGATGGAGCCAATAGGCGAGTTTTATACCAAGTGGAAGGCTATCGAGGCAATGCAGCAAGGCGAGGTGGTCATCATGAGTGGTGGCACAGGAAATCCTTATTTCACCACAGATACGGGTTCCTCTCTGCGTGGCATAGAGATAGAAGCCGACGTGATGCTCAAGGGCACACGTGTTGACGGCATCTATACCGCTGACCCCGAGAAAGACCCTACAGCAACCAAGTTTCACGATATCACCTACCAGGACGTCATAGCAAAGGGCTTGAAGGTGATGGATATCACCGCTACTGCCATGTGTATGCAGAATAACCTGCCCATCTACGTGTTTAATATGGACGTAGTAGGCAACCTCAAGAAGGTGATGGAGGGTGAAGAAATAGGCACGCTGGTGCATAATTAATTCACAGTTCACAATTCACAGTTCACAATTCACAATTCATCGTTCACAGTTATGAGAAGAGAGTACGTTCGCACCTTGTTCCTTATACTATGTAAGGCTGTGCACGACCTATATCCAGAGGGGAGCATAAAGATAATGTTTCCTGTGAGCAACGGCTACTACTGCGAACTGCAGATAGGCGAAGTGCTGAGTCCGGAGATTGTTGCCGACATACGCCATCGCATGCGTGACATAATAAAGAAGGATATCCCGATTATCGCCCACAAGAAACCCAAGGAGGAGGTTCTCAAGGTCTTTGAGGGTGACGAGTCGAAGATACGCCTGATGGAGAGTCTTGACACCAAGACACTGCGCTATTGCTCGCTTGACGACTATAACGACACATTCTACAACTACATGTTGCCCAGCACGGGCGGGGCGAAGTTGTTTGGCTTGGAGTTGTACTATAACGGTATGCTGCTACGTGTGCCTGACTCTAATGACCCCAAGAAGTTGGGCAAGTACATACGTCAGGACAAGATGTTTGACGTCTTTATGTCAAACCACAGATGGCAAGACCGCATGGGTATCAGCAATGTGGGTACGCTCAACAAGGCCATCGAGGCCGGATATAGTTCACAACTTATAACGGTATTTGAGGCGATGCAGGAGAAGAATCTGTCACGTATAGCCGATGACATCACTTCCCGTCCTGATGTCAGGGTGATACTCATCGCCGGCCCTTCAAGCAGCGGCAAGACCACCACGTGCAAACGACTGTCCGTTCAGATGGTGGTAAATGGTGTGTACCCACAGCAGATTTCGATGGATGACTATTATGTGGACCGCGAACTCTCACCTCGTGACGAAAACGGAGAATACGATTTTGAGTCCATCCACGCTCTCAACCTTGACCTTTTCAATGAACATGTCAATGCTCTGATAAACGGAGAGGAAGTAGAACTGCCACGTTACAATTTCAAGACAGGTAAGAGCGAAAAGTCAGGCAAGACCATGAAATTGGAGAAAGACGAGATGCTCCTTATAGAAGGCATCCATGCCCTCAACCCCGAACTGACCGCCAACATACCTCAACGTCAGATATACCGTCTCTACGCATCGGCGCTCACCACGATAACCCTTGATGACCACAACTACATACCCACGACGGACAATCGTCTGCTGCGTCGTATGGTTCGCGATTACAAGTATCGTGGTACATCAGCTGAGGCGACCTTGGAGCGCTGGTCATCGGTGCGTAGGGGTGAAGACAAGTGGATATTCCCTTATCAGGAGAATGCCGACGCCGTGTTTAACACCGCACTATTGTTTGAACTTGCCGTACTCAAACCCCAGGCAGAGCCCCTCCTGGCTGCTGTTCATAAGGGCTCGCCCATGTACGACGAGGCAAAGCGGCTCAGGAGTTTCCTGCGCCATATCGTCCCCATGTCGGAGGAACAGGTACCCCCTACCTCACTTCTCAGGGAGTTTCTTGGCGGCAGTAGTTTTGAGTATTAAGGTGCTAATTCTTGCATAGTCCAAAATAAATTGTTACCTTTGCATCACATTTTCAAAAAAAAGATTAGCATTACTATATGGCAAAACTAAGATTCCAGATGGTCGGCGAGGCTTTCAAGAAGCAGCCGCTGGACGTTCCCACACCATCAGAACGCCCTTCCGAATTCTTTGCGAAGTACGTGTTCAACAAAGCAAAGATGCAGAAGTATCTCCCCAAGGAGGCCTATGACAAGATGATGGATGTCATCGACAATGGTGCCCCACTCGACCGTCCCACAGCCGACATGGTGGCAGAGGGTATGAAGAAGTGGGCTATGGAACTTGGCGTGACTCACTGCACACACTGGTTTCAGCCTCTCACCGATACTACAGCCGAGAAGCACGATGCCTTTGTGGAGCACAACGGCAAGGGGGGTATGATAGAGCGCTTTGAGGGCAAGTCGCTTGTGCAGCAGGAACCTGATGCATCCTCTTTCCCCTCTGGTGGCATACGCTCCACCTTTGAGGCACGCGGATATTCCGCCTGGGATCCTACATCGCCAGTATTTGTCATCGGCGATACCCTCTTGATACCAACGGTATTCATCTCCTATACGGGAGAGGCCCTTGACTATAAGACACCTTTGCTCAAGTCACTCCGTGCCGTAAACGAGGCAGCAACAGCGGTAGTGCGCTATTTCAACCCAGAGGTAAAGAAAGTTATCTCAAACCTTGGTTGGGAACAGGAGTACTTCCTCATCGATGAGGGATTATACTCGGCACGTCCAGACCTCCTTCTCACAGGTCGCACGCTGATGGGGCACTCCTCAGCCAAAGACCAGCAGATGGATGACCACTACTTCGGTGCCATACCTGAGCGAGTGGCTGCCTTTATGAAGGATCTTGAGATACAGGCTCTCGAACTCGGCATACCTTGCAAGACACGTCATAACGAGGTAGCACCAAACCAGTTTGAGTTGGCTCCTATCTACGAGGAGATGAACCTCGCCATAGACCACAATATGCTTATTATGTCACTCATGAAGAAGGTGGCACGCAAGCATGGATTCCGTTGTCTGCTTCATGAGAAACCATTCGACGGCGTCAACGGTTCGGGTAAGCACAACAACTGGTCCCTTGCCACCGATACCGGCATACTGCTCCACGCACCAGGCAAGGATGACCTCAGCAACCTACGTTTCGTCACCTTCGTGGTGGAGACACTGATGGGTGTGTATAAGCACAACGGCTTGCTCAAGGCAAGCATCATGAGTGCCACCAACGCCCATCGTCTGGGTGGCCACGAGGCACCTCCTGTCATCGTCAGCTCTTTCCTCGGCCGTCAGCTTACCGAGATACTCAATCACCTCGAAAATTCCTCTGACGACACCATCGCTATAGTAGGCAAGGCAGGACTGAAACTCGACATCCCATCCATCCCCGAACTGCTTATCGACAATACCGACCGCAACCGTACCTCACCATTCGCCTTCACGGGTAATAGGTTTGAGTTCCGTGCACCAGGCAGCGAGGCCAACTGTGCTTCGGCTATGATAGCTCTCAACAGTGCCGTTGCTGAGGCATTGGTAAGTTTCAAAAAGCGTGTCGATGCTATGATAGCAGGTGGTAAAGAGAAGAATGCTGCCATTATAGCAGTACTGCGAGAGGATATCAAGGAGTGCAAACCGATACGTTTCGATGGCAATGGATACAGTGACGAGTGGAAGGTAGAAGCAGAGCGCCGTGGTCTCGACGTGGAGACTTCATGCCCTGTTATCTTCGACCGTTATCTTGACGAGGCATCCATCCAGATGTTTGAGTCGCTCAATGTCATGACACGTAAGGAACTTGAGGCTCGCAACGAGATAAAGTGGGAAACTTACACCAAGAAAGTACAGATCGAGGCACGCATCTTTGGCGATCTCTCTATCAATCATATCATACCGCAGGTAGTAGGTTACCAAACCAAACTCGCAGAGAACGTGGCAGCCTTGAAGTCCATACTTCCTGCCGAACAATTCAAGGATCTTGCTGCATCAAACCTCGCCCTCATCTCCGAGATTGCAGAGCGCATAAAGGCCATAGAAGAAGGCTGTACAGCGCTTACCGAGGCACGTAAGGTGGCCAACAAGATAGAGGGAGCCCGCGAGCGTGCCATCAGCTACCACGATACCGTAGCACCGCTTATGACTGAGATACGCTATCACATCGACAAACTCGAAGCAAAGGTTGACGATGAGGTATGGACTCTGCCAAAGTATCGCGAGATGCTCTTTATGAGGTAAACAGTAGCTTTCGTTTTAAGCGAAGACATATTTACGCCACGCATAGTGGCGACGCAGAGAGGGATAGTTTGTGTCCCTCTCTTTTTCGTATGCCTCACGCTCAAATGATATATTGCGGTAAGCCACATCCTTGTTACGGTAGATGATGAGTTTCACCACCCACTCCACCAGGTACCATATATAAAAAGGTATATACAGCATCTCCCTTTGTTGCATGGAGTGGATATACTCGTGGCGCTTCTCCCTGTCATTCAGTTTGCTACGGGAAAAGACCACGCCGCACAGGTTGATGGCGGTGTAACCCTTCATCAGCGGCAGTGACGATATGTGAATAATCTTCATCGAGTGCAAAGTTACTTCTTTTTTTACAGTTTACGGTTTAAGGTTTACGGTTTTTCCGTCCGAAAGTTAAAAATTTGTTAATTGTGCGCGAAAACAATCATTTTTATTGATTTATGTTTGGTAATTTAGCATAATTTTAATAACTTTGCTCCCAAATTAGTTAAAAATTGTGCGCGAGCACAGTTTACCTAACAGAAAATAAGCTACCAGGCTTTAATTGACTACATACTACAATCCTTACTAACTTTTAGGACACACTACTATTTTTACGATCGCTAACTTAGGTAACACTACTATTTTTTACATTCATTGATTTAAAGCTTTTACCAAGCTAACGACAACTAACATTAATATTTTTTTTACTAACTAACTACAACAAACGTATGAAAAAGTTTTTCATGTCAGGAGTCATGACTATGCTCTTGATGCTCATCGCAACAGTTGCTAATGCTTCTGTAACAATTACCGCATCTGGCGGTTGGTTTGAATCAGCTTATGTGGAGTTCACACCAGATGGTTCATCTTACTACAATGTTTATTACTCTACAAACAAGTCATCTTGGACCAAGATTGACGACCAGCTCGTGCGTAAGTACAGCTCCTCTAAGGGACGTGCTGACGTACTGGGCATCGCAGCAGGTACATATTATATTAAGGTGGCATCAGTAAACTCAAGCGGTTCTGAGACCTCCAACACCGTTTCAGGTGCTCTCACCGTAAAGGCTCACGACCGTGCTGGTTTCGCTCACCTCAACTGGTCAAAGGGCGTCGGTGCTTACACTAACTCAGGTACACTGAAGAGTGGCGCTAACATTCTTTATATTACAAAGAGCAATGCCAAGACTGTTACCATGACAGTGCCTTCTGCTGCTACCAAGACAACTTCTTACACTGGTCTGCAGACCATCATTGACGCTTGGACAAAGGCATACTCAAAGGGTTGGTCAACCACTCCTCTTGACATCCGTATCCTTGGCACACTCTCATACGCTGACATGGATAAGTTCAGCTCTTCTGCTGAGGGCATACAGATCAAGGGTGCTTCAGCATACGCTGACTGCCCAATCACCATCGAGGGTGTAGGTAACGACGCTGTAATCCACGGCTTCGGTTTCCTCATCCGTAACCTCACCGACCTCGAGCTGCGCAACTTCGCCATCATGGATTGTCTTGACGACTGCGTATCTCTCGACACCAGCAACTCTCACATCTGGGTTCACAACCTCGACCTCTTCTACGGCCAGGCAGGTTCAGACGCCGACCAGAAGAAGGGTGACGGTACCGTTGACCTCAAGGGCAACTCACAGTATATCACTATCTCTTATAACCACTTCTGGGATAGTGGTAAGTCAAGCCTCTGTGGCATGAAGTCTGAGTCAGGTCCTAACTACATCACCTATCACCACAACTGGTTCGACCACTCTGACTCACGTCACCCACGTATCCGTACCATGTCCGTTCACGTATATAACAACTACTTCGACGGCAACTCTAAGTACGGCGTAGGTGCAACATACGGTTCAAGCTGCTTCGTTGACCGCAACTACTTCCGCAACTGTAAGTACCCTATGATGTCATCTATGCAGGGTTCTGACGCTGCTGGCGACGGCACATTCTCAAGCGAGAACGGCGGTATGATCAAGGCTTACGGCAACTATATCACAGGTGCTAAGACTCTCTATGTTCAGTCAGGTTATTCTTCAAGCGTTGCTGAGGCTTCAGCTATCACCAACACCGCTTCACAGTCATTTGACTGCTACGTAGTATCAAGCCCATCTCAGACTGTTCCTTCTTCTTACAAGACCGTTAAGGGCAGTACCTCTTACGACAACTTCGACACCAACTCTTCACTCATGTACTCTTACAGTGCAGAGAATGCTTCAAGCGTTCCTTCTACCGTTAAGGGCACATACGGTGCAGGTCGTCTGCAGCACGGTTCTTATCAATATACCTTCGGCTCTAACGAGGACGACAACTACTCAGTTATCACAGCCCTCAAGAGCGCAGTTGAAAACTATAAGAGCGGTTCTTACTACGTAGGTGTAACATCAAGCATGTACTTCAAGAGCGGCGTTATCACTGACTCAGCAGTTTCTTCTGGCTCAGAGACAGTAGTAGAGACTCCTACCGCAGCTACTGCACCTTCTATCTCTGTAGGTTCTTACACCGTAGGCAAGGGCTATGCTGTGACACTCTCAGGTTCTGACTCAGGTGCTTCTTACTACTATTCTACTGATGGCAGCAACTACACCCAGGGCACATCATTCTATGCTACAGGTTGCACAGTATATGCTTACGCTACTCTCGGCAGCTCTTCTACTAAGTCAGACGTAGTCAGCAAGTCTGTATCAAGCGCACCATACGCTACCACTCCAACCATCACTGCAACAGCTAACAGCGATGGTTCACAGTACACCGTAACAATATCTTCTGAGAGTGGTGCTACAATCTACTACACCACAAACGGTTCTACTCCTACTACAAGCAGCTCTAAGTACTCTTCAGCTCTGACCATCACATCAAGCTGCACAGTTAAGGCTCTGGCAGTAGTTGCAAACAAGGAGAATTCTTCTGTAGCTTCTAAGTCAATCACTGTTACAGCTTCTAGTTCATCTAGCAGTTCTAGCAGCTCTAGCAGCTCTAGTTCTTCAAACGAAGTATGCTCATTCACAGGTTCTAAGCCTTCTGTAAGCTATGTTACCGTATCAGGCAACTATGCAACATCTAAGGGTTCTGTAACCTACGGTGGCGTTACTTACAAGACTTGTGTGAAGATGGAATCTGCTACAAAGATTACCTTCACTCTCGCCTCTGAGACAGACGTAACATTCGTGTTCGGTGGTTCTACATCTGCCGCAGGCAAGGCATTCAAGCTCAACGGCACTGCTTACACTCTCGGCACTGACGGCACACTAACAAAGACTCTCGCAGCAGGTTCTTACACAGTTACCAAGAGTGCGTCTATCAACCTCTTCGCTATTGCATTCGTTTCACAGGTAGAGGATCCAACCACATGGAACTTCTCTGAGTTCACCTCTACTATAAC
>JAGCPC010000067.1 GCA_017642485.1 Prevotella sp.
CGCACTCGCCGACACCATACGCGCACTCGCCAACTATGGCAGTCAGCGAAAGTACGTCTTCCGCTACAAGGGCATCAACAGCCGCATGTCTGAGATGGATGCAGCACTGCTATCTGTAAAACTCAAGTACATCGACCAAGACAACGACAAGCGCAGGAGGCTCGCTGCCTATTACTACGACAATATCAGCAACCCACTCATCACCCTGCCACAGCGCATCCCTGATGCCTACAACGTGTATCACCAGTTTCCCGTATTCTGTAAGCACCGTGACGAGTTGCAGGCCCACATGCGGGAGCACGGTGTGGAGACACTCATACACTACCCTATCCCACCCCACAAGCAGGAGTGCTACAAAGAGTGGCACTCACGCAGCTACCCCATCACCGAGCGCATACACGCCCAGGAACTCTCCATCCCGATGAGTCCCGTAGTGACTGATGACGAGGCACGCACCATCGTCAACGCACTCAACGGTTTTACAGTGCACAGTTGAGGCACTCACTATCGTCCTTTAACTCCTCTAACTCCCTTAACTCCTCTAACTCCCCTTTAACTCCTAAAAAAATGTTCAAGCAGTTTTTCGAAATAATGAGGCGTTACCTCAGTCCCTACAAGAAGTTCCTTGCTGGGTCTGTAGTACTCAATTTCCTCTCACAGTGGCTCAACGTATTCTCGTTTGTAGTCCTTATCCCCATACTCAATATCCTCTTTCAGATAGACCAGAAGGTCTATACCTACAAGGAGTTGACATGGCAAACCCTCGACAAGGAGACGCTGCTCAACAACGGCTATGCCTACGTACAGGAGCTCATAGCCTCCCACGGGCAGTTCGTCACACTGTGCATCATGGGCTTCGGACTGGTCTTCATGACAGGCCTTAAGACCTTCTGCTATTTTGCCGCCTCTGCAGTCATGCTGCCACTGCGCACAGGAGTAGTCAAGGATATCCGCATGGAGGTATATCGCAAAGTCCTGAAACTGCCCCTCGCCTTCTTCTCAGCCGAGCGCCGAGGCGATATAGTAGCACGTATGAGTGCCGATGTCGGACAAGTCGAGACATCCATTACGAGCAGTATCGACCTGCTCATCAAGCACCCCATCGCCATCATCGTGTGCTTCTCCACCATGATCTTCGTATCATGGCAACTCACCGTCTTTGTCATTGTCGTAGCACCCCTGGCAGGATATATCATGGGCAAGGTGAGTAAGAAACTCAAGGCACAATCTACCCGCGTGCAGACACTGTGGGGCGATATGTTGGCACAGCTCGACGAGACCCTCGGCGGACTGCGCATCATCAAGGCATTCATCGCCGAACAAAAGATGACTGCCCGCTTCGAGGCTGTCAACAATGACTACCGCAACAGCAGCATCGCCATGTCCATGCGCCAGTCATCAGCCCACCCCATGTCAGAGTTTCTCGGCACCATCATCATCGTCATCGTACTCCTCTTCGGCGGCTGGCTCATCCTGGCAGGCTCCAGCATCATCGATGCCTCCACCTTCATCTTCTATATGGTGATACTCTACAGCGTCATCAACCCCCTCAAGGAGTTTATGAAGGCCACCTACCAGATACCCCTCGGACTCGCCTCCATGGACCGCATCGACTTTATCCTCAAGGCTGAGAATCCTATCAAGGAACTCCCCCAGCCCCAGCCTCTCACCAGCTTCGAGCACCAGATAGAGCTCCGCGATGTCTCCTTCCACTACGCCGAGGGCATGGACGTGCTGAAGCATATCGACCTCACCATCCCCAAGGGCAAGACCATCGCCCTCGTAGGACAGTCCGGCTCAGGCAAATCCACACTCGTTGACCTCATCCCCCGCTACCACGACGTCAGCAGCGGTTCGCTGCTCATCGATGGCAAGGACGTGCGCGAGGTAGGCATCGGCGACCTACGCTCCCTCATCGGCAATGTCAATCAGGAGGCCATACTCTTCAATGACACCTTCTACAACAATATCACCTTTGGCGTAGATAATGCCACCATGGACGAGGTCATCGAGGCAGCCAAGATTGCCAATGCCCACGACTTTATCATGGAGTCCGAGAATGGTTACGACACCATGATAGGCGACCGTGGCGGCAGACTGTCAGGCGGACAGCGCCAGCGCATATCCATAGCACGCGCCATACTCAAAAATCCACCCATCCTCATACTCGACGAGGCGACCTCAGCCCTCGATACCGAGTCAGAGCACCTCGTGCAGGAGGCCCTCGACCGACTGATGAAGAGCCGCACCACCGTCGCCATAGCCCACCGTCTCTCCACCATCAAGCACGCCGACGTCATCTACGTACTCCATGACGGTCAGATAGTGGAGCAAGGCACCCACGACGAACTCACCGCCTTGGGCGGATACTACAAGCGCCTCCACGATATGCAGTCGCTATAATAAGGATAGAAAAAAATAGTCACCACCTCCCGACATTCTCAATGTTGGTAGTGAGGGGGGGGTATTGAGAGCAATTAGCTGATTAGTTAATTGCTCTCAATTCGTTCTATGTGTACGAGTAAAACAACTTTTATGCGAAAAATTTTGCACAATAAAAAAAACTTCGTATATTTGCACACGACAACAATAGTCATTTAGGACTTGACAGTCTGCACATTATCTACAAACCTATAAACACCATTATTATGAAAAAAAATTTAGCTAAAGTGTTTGCAGCCCTTTTTCTCTTAGGATGCACACAGACAATCACTGCACAGATTACCAAAGAGCAGCTTCAAGAGCGTAAGGAACTCCAGAAGATGGCAAAGACCGAGCTCAAGGAGAAAGCCACCAAGGATGCTCGCAAGGAAGCCAAGAACCTCAAGAAACAGGGTTGGCAGATAGCACCTGGTGCCCTGCCTATCGAGAAGCAGCTCGATCGCGTCTATACTATGAAGTATGAGATCGACGATGACATGTTCCCAAAGTGGATTATGGGCGAGGCTATGTCAATAGGCGAAAACTATGATGCTGCCAAGATGCAGGCCATTGCTCTTGCCAAGCAAAACCTTGCTGGCGAGATACAGACGGAGGTCACAGCCCTGATTGAAAACAATGTGGATAACAAGCAGCTCAGTCCTGAAGAAGCCGCATCAGTAGCAAAGACCATTGCAGCAGGAAAGCAGCTTATCTCACAGAATGTAGGTCGCACCCTCACAGTCATTGAGATGTATCGCGTTTTGCCAAACAAGAACAAGGAGGTACGCGTACAGATAGCCTACAACGCAAAGATGGCAAAACAGGCAGCCAAGAAGGCAATACGTGATGACCTTGAGAAACAAGGTGACGGCCTTGCACAGAAACTCGATGAAGTATTAGGTTGGTAATGAAACGTATCCTCGTAATAGTACTAACACTGTTCTCCCTCTCCGTCTTCGCCCAAAAGACAAAGACGGTGGAGGGAGAATACACTTATCATGCTCCTGAGAATATCACTTTAGAGCAAGCCCGTCGCACTGCCCTTGAGCGTGCACAGATACAGGCACTCGCCGATGAGTTTGGCACCATAGTGTCACAAACTGATATTTCCAGAGTAGAGAACAACAATGGCAAAACCGATGTCAACTTTCTTTCACTTGGCGGCACGGAGGTCAAGGGTGAGTGGATAGAGACCATCGGCGAGCCTATATATAATATAAGGTACGAGGGCAACATGCTCGTAGTCACCTGTAAGGTGAAGGGCAAGGCACGTGAGATAGTCTCTGCACAGATAGACTATACCGCCAAAGTGCTTCGCAATGGTACGGAGGAGAAGTTTGAGAGCGACCGTTTCCGTAACGGTGATGAACTCTACCTGCTCTTCCAGAGCCCTGTCAAGGGCTTCCTTGCCGTATATCTCGCGGATGCTGACGGACAGGCATTCTGTCTGTTGCCCTATCGCAATCAGACGGAGGGTATCTATCCTATCCAGGCAAACAAGCGCTATCTTTTCTTTAATGAGAAATCTGCTCCAAGAGAAGAGCGCCCCATAGTTGATGAGTATGTCATGACAACAGAACGCTCCTCTGAGCACAACCAGATATATATCATCTTCTCTCCCAACCAATTTGTAAAGGCAACAGACGGCAGTATTACCGATGGTTTGCCACGTCAGTTAAGTTCTGACGATTTCAACAAGTGGTTAGCGAAGTGTCGTAAGTACGACAAGGATATGAACCTCAAAATGATACCGATAACCATAAGCAAGTAAAAAGAACCATGCAAATGAGATAGAATGAGGAAACTTTTGTTTTTGTCTATATCACTCTTTGTTGCCCTCACTATGGCAACAGCGCGGGATGTCAATTTAGACAGCCTATATGGGAGCTATATGACAGACAAAGAGAGGGCTATCATTGATAAGTTCAATCAGCTGGAGCAGCGACTTGCCGAAGAGAAGCGAGAACGCCAACTGAAGTGGACTATCATCTTCTCCGTCTGTGCCCTTACCTCACTCACCACCACAGTCTATATCTTCAAGGAGGTCTTCAAGCATCGCACCCCCGACACCCCCCTAAGCCGCACCATTCTGTCAGGCATCATCTGTCTCGGTGGCGGCATCGCTATTTTCCTGACCAACCTCGTATGGTTCTACTTCTCCTTTGAGGCCGACAACTTCAGTCGCCACCTCTTCTTCTTCGCCTTACTCATCGCGCTGGGCATCGCCCTGTGGATATACACCAAGAACCTAAAGAAAGAAAATCCTGACGGCCTATGAAACAGAGACTGACATTACTCCTTATGTTGCTCGTTATCGCCACAATGACGATGGGACAAACCAGAAGGAAACGAGTTGGCAATGTGCAACCAAGCGGACAAGTGCAACAACCCGTACAGCAACAGCAGCCTGTTCAACAGCAGCAGGTGCAAAATAGTCCAGCGACGACCCTTGACGGTGATGCACATACACTTTATCATAGAGGCAAAGCCCATGAAAATGGAAAGGGCGTGGAAAAGAGTTGGAAACTGGCAGCAGAATATTACAGGAAGGCAGCAGAGTTGGGACTCGACTCAGCGCAGAGCGCTATAGGATATTGTTATGACCAAGGAGATGGCGTAGAGAAAGACTACAAGCAGGCTGCCTACTGGTATCGTAAAGCAGTAGAGCAAGGCCATGCATTGGCAATGAAGAGACTGGGAGTTCTCTACCAATATGGTCGTGGTGTTCCACTGGATGAAAAACAGGCTGTGGAGTGGTATCGCAAAGGAGCAGAAAAGAATGAGAAACAGGCACTGGCTTGTTTAGGTAACTGTTATTACGAAGGTCTTGGAGTTGAATGTGACTACGAAGAGGCAAAGCGTCTGTTTGAATTGGCGCTGGCAAAGGACAAAGATTATCGTTACGCAAAAATGATGCTAAACCGCACTAACAGGAAACTTGAGGAACAGAAACTCTTGGCAGCTTCTTCAGTTAGTGTTGATAAGGGAATACCGGTGGCAGAACGATATGACATGAACAGCTTTGCCGTTATCATAGGCAACGAAAACTATGAAAGCGACGATGCCGTTGCCTATGCTGCAAACGATGCAAAGATATTCAAAGAGTACGTGATGCGCACCTTAGGTGTGCCCGAAAACCATATCAACTACATCGAGAATGCAGGACTGAACAAGATACGCACCTCTGTACGCTGGCTTGCGAAAGCAATGGAAGTGACTGGGGGCAAGGGAAAGGCTATATTCTACTATGCGGGACAGGGCATTCCCGACGAAGCTTCCAAGACAGGCTATCTGCTTCCTGTTGACGGATTAAGCAATGACTTGGAATCAGCATACCCACTGAGCCGTTTATATCAGGAGCTGAATAATATTCCTGCCCAACAGATTACTGTTTTCCTTGATGCCTGTTTCAATGGCGCCAAGCGCGATGGTAACATGCTGGCATCGGCACGTGGCATAGCCATCAAGGTTAAGCCGTCCGTCCCCACAGGCAAGATGATAGTGTTCGCCGCATCACAAGATGCAG
>JAGCPC010000010.1 GCA_017642485.1 Prevotella sp.
ACACGAAGCGTGAAGTGCCCAGTGTGTGGCACCCCCTATGACCTCTCCATTTCCGGCAACGGACTGGACCTTTATTATAATGCCACCTATGACGGTAGGTTCCTTAGAGTAGTGAACGGAAGGTAAAAGCGTACATCTTTATCAACGTACGCTTTTTTATTTCTATTTTTTGTTGTGTAATAAAAAAAAATATCGTACCTTTGCACTCGCTTTACTAAGCACACCATAATGGCTGCCGCAATGGTGGAATTGGTAGACACGAGGGACTTAAAATCCCTTGACCCGAAACGGTCGTGCGGGTTCGAGTCCCGCTCGCGGCACACCGCTTGCTGAAAGCAAGAAACACTAAAAAAGGGTTATTTGCTGAAAGCAAGAAACACTAAAAAAGGGTTATTTGCTGAAAGCAAGAAACAGCCCGAAGCGGGATTGGAAAGACCGCTCGCGGCACTTGTTCTAATTGAAGATTGAAAATTGAAGATTGAAAATTATGATTTGCACGAAGTTATCTGATACTTTCAAGCAAATAAAGGCTTATAGCAAGTCTGTTTGTAATCGTAATTCTCAATTTTCAATTTTCAATTTTCAATTTATATCAGCAGTCTTACTGCTGATATTATCCTCCTGCTCCGGCGGTGGTGACGAGGTGAGCATAGAGGGCAGACTGCTTCACATGAATCAGGCAACGTTCTATGTATATAGCACCGACGGCACGATCGACGGCATTGACACTATCACGGTACATGGCGGAAGATTTGAGTATGACAGAGAGATTAGCCGAGAGGGAACGTTGATAATGGTGTTTCCTAATTACTCACAGTTGCCGGTGTTCGTAGAACCTGGAGCGAGTATATCTATAAAAGGTGACGCAGCGCGCCTGCGCGAGGTAGAGGTGAAGGGCACCAAAGCGAATGAGGACTTTACGCTCTTCAGAACAGAACATCTGGATGCCACACCCACTGAGATGAAGCGTATTACAGCCGATGCCGTGCAGTCAGGACAGTATGCAGATGAAATACTGTTGTGGCTCATCAGGTCGCAATATCTCTCGTACACTGACACTGACGTGAAAGGTGCAGTAAACCTTCTTCATACCATGACGAAAAAATCGCCTGACAACGTGAAGGTCAAGCGACTGTTTAACCAACTCTCTGCCATGGGAACGCTGACGGTGGGCGACAGGATAGAACACTTTGAGACTACCGATATCGACGGCAACAACTGTAGCGAGAAGATGCTGCAAGAGGGTGTCACCGTAGTGATGACATGCGCCTCATGGAGCTATGACAGCCAGAACATGCTACGACGCCTTGCGGCAAGACAGAGAAACGGTGAACCCCTTACCATCATGAAAAAAAACAAGGCAGAGGCAAAGCCCGTGGCGAGGGTGATGGCAATATGTCTCGATGCCGACAAAAAGGCGGCTAAGGACATGAGGGGACGATGCGATGCCTCAGGCGTCACCATGCTGAGTGATGAGTCGCAGTGGGCTAATCCGCTCATCAAGACATTTGCACTCACCACTATTCCCGACAATGTGGTGATAGATGGTGGTAAGGTAGTACTACGTGGCGTATCAATAGGCGATTTGTAATCAAAAAGCCAGAAAACTGCAATATAGACGTTACAAAATGACTTAACAAGTGGTAAAACAATAACAAAAATGTTGTTTTACCACTATATTTTTTTGTCAAATCGGATATTTTTAGTAATTTTGCGCCAAATTGGCGCGATGCTAATTAAGGTAAAAAGATTTCAGATAATTCAAAATTCACAAATCAAAATTCATAATTATCAAATGGCAACATTAGATTTGACACAGTATGGCATCACTGGCTCAACAGTGATAGCTCACAATCCTTCTTACGAGCAGCTGTTCGAGGAGGAGACAAAGGCTGGTCTCGAGGGATTCGAGGTAGGTCAGGTAACAGAACTCGGCGCTGTCAACGTGATGACAGGTATCTTCACTGGTCGTTCACCTAAGGACAAGTACATCGTTGACGATGCACAGTCACACGACAACGTATGGTGGACATCAGAAGACTACAAGAACGATAACCACCCAATGTCTGAAGAGGTTTGGGCAAAGGTAAAGGATATAGCAAAGAACGAGCTTTCTAACAAGCAGCTCTATGTTGTTGACGCATTCTGCGGTGCCAACAAGGCTACACGTCTTGCAGTGCGCTTCATCGTTGAGGTAGCATGGCAGGCACACTTCGTTACCAACATGTTCATCCAGCCAACAGAGGAGGAACTCGCTAACTTCGAGCCAAACTTCGTTATCTACAACGCTTCAAAGGCTAAGGTAGAGAACTACAAGGAGCTCGGTCTGAACTCTGAGACATGTGTAGCATTCAACACCACAACTCGTGAGCAGGTTATCATCAACACATGGTACGGCGGTGAGATGAAGAAGGGTATGTTCTCTATGCAGAACTACTACCTCCCACTCCAGGGTATCGCTTCAATGCACTGCTCTGCTAACTGCGACATGAACGGTGAGAACACCGCTATCTTCTTCGGTCTCTCTGGTACAGGTAAGACAACCCTTTCAACCGATCCAAAGCGTCGCCTCATCGGTGATGACGAGCACGGATGGGATGACGAGGGCGTATTCAACCTCGAGGGTGGCTGCTACGCTAAGGTTATCAACCTCGACAAGGAGTCAGAGCCTGACATCTACAACGCTATCAAGCGCAACGCTCTCCTTGAGAATGTAACTGTTGACAAGGATGGTAAGATTGACTTCGCTGACAAGTCCGTTACTGAGAACACCCGCGTTTCTTATCCTATCAACCACATCAACAACATACAGCCAGGTTCATCAGCACCAGCTGCTAAGCAGGTTATCTTCCTCTCAGCTGACGCCTTCGGAGTATTGCCTCCAGTGTCTATCCTCACTCCTGAGCAGACACAGTACTACTTCCTCTCTGGCTTCACAGCTAAGCTGGCAGGTACAGAGCGCGGCATCACCGAGCCTACACCAACATTCTCAGCTTGCTTCGGTCAGGCATTCCTTGAGCTCCACCCAACAAAGTACGCTCAGGAACTCGTGAAGAAGATGAACATGAGCGGTGCTAAGGCATACCTCGTTAACACTGGTTGGAACGGCACAGGCAAGCGTATCTCTATCAAGGATACACGTGGCATCATCGACGCTATCCTCTCAGGCGCTATCAACGAGGCTCCTACAAAGAAGATTCCTATGTTCGGTTTCGAAGTTCCAACAGAGCTTCCTGGCGTTGATCCAGCAATCCTCGACCCACGCGACACTTACGCTGACGCAGCTCAGTGGGAAGAGAAGGCTAAGGACCTCGCTGCACGCTTCATCAAGAACTTCGGCAAATATACTAACAACGAGGCAGGCAAGGCACTTGTTGCTGCTGGACCTCAGCTCTAAGTCAATTCACAGTTCACAGTTCACAGTTGTTTCGCTGAAACTCATCGAGCTGAGACTGTTGCAGTTCTTGCACAGAGATTCTCGTGAAGGCAAGCGCATCAACAAGTTAGTGGGAATTCTAACTGTGCACTGTGCACTGAAAACTGTGAACTGTAAGAAAATTTCTCCCTCCCGCTCCCCTTCCCCAGGGGAGCATCCCCCGCCCCGCACAACTCCTCCAACCCTATGTGCGGGGCATTTTTTTTTGCTTAATCTAAAGATTAAAGGGGGAAATATAGCAAAAAAATGAAAATTGAACATGTAAAATTGAAAAATATGAATTGTGCATTGTGAATTATGAATTATTTTTTGTAACTTTGCACACATTATATTGCAGAATTGTGCCGTTTAGGCACTTACCGGAAGGCAAATAACAACAAAAAATAATAAACAACTAACTTAAAAAAATGCAAAACAAAGGAATTGTAATTGTAACCGCCATACTGCTGACGCTTGCAAGTATCTTCTACCTTTCGTTCTCAGCTGCTACCAGTTATTTCGACTCACAGGCAGCTAAGATCAGCGACCCTGTAGAGCAACAGAACTACAAGGACAGTGTGAAGTACCTTGGCGTGTATTCTTATCAGCAGTGTCTGGAGACTCAGATCGGTCTGGGTCTGGACCTGAAGGGCGGTATGAACGTGATCCTCGAAATCAGTGTGCCCGACGTAGTCGATGTGCTCGCCGACCACAAGACTGATGCTGCTTACAAGAAGTCACTCGAGGAAGCTAAGAAGGAGGAGGAGACCAGTCAGAAGGACTTCATCACCCTCTTTATCAACGCTTACCACAAGAATGCCCCTGGTCGTCCTCTTGCAGGAGTTTTCGCTACGCAGCAGCTGAAGGGTAAGGTATCAACAAAGTCAACTGACTCAGAGGTTGAGGCTGCCCTACGTGCTGAGGTACAGAATGCCATCGACAACTCGTACAACGTAGTACGCAACCGTATCGATAAGTTTGGCGTAGTACAGCCAAACATCCAGAAGCTTGAAGGTCAGGAAGGCCGCCTTATGGTGGAGATGCCTGGCGTAAAGGAACCTGAGCGCGTACGTAAGCTACTCCAAGGTTCTGCTAACCTTGAGTTCTGGGAGACATACAATGCACAGGAGGTACTGCCTTACCTGCAGCAACTCGACACTCAGCTTGCCAACATAGCATCTGGCAAGACTACCGAGGAGGCTGACAGCGCAAAGGCTGAGCCTGCCAAGGAAGTGGCACAGGCAGCTGCTGACACAGTAAAGAAGGAGGCTTCCTCTAAGTTTGAACTGAAGAAGAGTACCGATGACGCTGCTGATGCAGCACAGGCAAAGGCTGACAGCAAGGCTGCTAACGATGCTGAGATAGCTAAGGCTAAGAAGCAGCATCCTCTCTTCGCTATATTCGAGCCTGTACGCGGTCAGAGCCTTTCAACAGTTGGTTACGCTCATGAGCGTGATACCGCTGAGATAAACAAGGCTATCTATGGCAGCGAGGCAAAGAAGATTATACCTTCTGACGTAAAACTGCTGTGGTCTGCAAAGCCTCTCGACGGCACAAAGAATATATTCGAGCTCCATGCCCTGAAGGTTACTTCTACATCAGGTCGTGCACCACTTGAGGGTGACGTCATCACTGACGCACGCGATGAGTTTGACAACTTCGGTCATCCATGCGTAAGCATGTCAATGAACAACGAAGGTGCTCGCCTCTGGGCTCAGCTCACCAAGCAGAATGTGGGCAAGGCTATCGCTATCGTGCTCGATGGCGTGGTTTACTCTGCTCCACGTGTAAACGGTGAGATTTCTGGTGGTAATTCACAGATTACAGGTAACTTCACCATTGAGGACACCAAAGACCTTGCCAACACCCTCAAGTCTGGTCGTATGCCTGCACCTGCACGCATAGTACAGGAAGAGGTGGTAGGTCCTACACTCGGTGCACAGTCTATCCAGCAGGGTATCATCTCATTCATCATCGCCTTTGTATTGCTGATGATATACATGATTTGCATGTACGAC
>JAGCPC010000068.1 GCA_017642485.1 Prevotella sp.
AGATAAGAGTTCAACTTGGTTGAGGCACGGTCAAGATAACCCTTGGAACCAATGTTGGAGAGACGACCCTGTATGCCCCAATGTCCGTTAAGCAACCCTGTGCTGAAGCGCACCGTCTCCTTATGACTATAGTAAGAACCACCGCTGAGGTCTATGCCAAAGTAAGGCTTCGCTCCTATATTCTCCGTAAGCATATTGAGCGTAGCACCGAAGGCACCCGCACCGTTGGTTGACGTACCCACGCCACGCTGTATCTGCATAGACTGCACGGAAGAGGCGAAATCGCCCATGTTAACCCAGAACACCTGGTGACTCTCGCCGTCGTTAAGCGGAATGCCATTGGCTGTGATGTTGATACGTGAAGGGTCGGTACCGCGCACACGGAGTGTGGTGTAACCTATGCCATTACCGGCATCACTCGTAATCGTTACACTCGGAGTGAGCGAGAGCAGATAGGGAATATCCTGTCCGTGGTTGACAGCCTTAATCTGTTCCTGTGTCATGTTTGTAAACGCCATCGGCGTCTTCTTCGTTGCACGAGTGGAAATCACCTGCACATCCTGAAGTTCAGCAGTGCGCAGCGAATCCTTCGGTGCTGCGTCAACTGCAACCGTGACTGCCATAGCAGCCATCGTCAAAAGAATTTTCTTCATCTTTTTACCTTATTTGTTAGTAATTTTACTTTCGCAGGCTCAAGTCTCATTAGATGTCAGGTCTTGAGGTCGCTTTGTCTTCAGGTTTTAAGGTTTGCAGGTCGCTTTGCTTTAAGGTTTTGAGGTGATATCACCTTATGACCTAAGAACCTTACAACCTAAGAACCTAAGAACCTAAGAACCTAAGAACCTTACAACCTAAGAAGTAGAGCTTTTGCGAAACTTCATAAAATAAGGGGAGAGCATGTTATCAGTCCCTACGGCAGCATTACCTGCATCAGGTAGAGGGTATCATCTCAGCCCACGAACACGTGAGCACCCCTTGATAAGCATTTTGCTAAATCGGATGCAAAGTTACTAAAACGAGAGCAAAACACAAAATAAATTCGTTTATTTTTGATTTGCAGAGTGCAAATAACTTATCTAAAGTTACTAAAACGAGAGCAAAACACAAAATTAATTCGTTTATTTTTGATTTGCAGAGTGCACATAACTATCTAAAAGGCTAAGAAAACATTTCTTTTTTGTCTGCCAGCAAACCGTATTATCATTTTTTGATAATCATGATAATTACCAAAACCACACATAATGTGTCTGACGTTTATAATAAGCGGTGGCAATGTCCCTTGCAGCCCTTATCGATGCTGTACGTACACGCTCACTGGCTTGCATTCGCTCACGCTCCAAGGCAGCTTGCGTCCTGAACCGCTCACGCTCCGTTGCTATCTGGTCACGATATTCTTTATCCGTATCACGCTTTATCTGTGCCAAAAGCTGTCTTGCCTCTGCCGCACAACTGCTTTGCGGATTTATCATGGAGGCTATCTCTGACGCCGAGGCGAAATCGCGAGTGGCATAGGCTGCTCTTGCCGACTGCATTATCTCTCCGCAGTATTTAGACTGGCTCTTGCTGAATATCTCGCCAATCGTCTTGGCAACTTCGGAATATCCGCTGAGAGATTCAGGATAAGTTGACAACAAAGCCAAGGCTTCATCATACTGCTGTTGTGCAGAAAGCGTGTTAGCTTTTTTTATCAATGATGAGGTATTACGGTTGTAATAATCCACTATCTTACTTTTTGCCTCACTGACAAACGCTGCATACCTGCCGTCAGTCATATCTATCTTGTTTATGGCTGAGCGCAGGGATTCCGCTACGCTGTATCCTTCCCCGTCAGACGTTATCTGTATGGAGTTAAAGACCGTGTTGGTGATGATATTGCGCACCGTAACCGTGATGCTGACCTTGCGTGTGTAGATAGTGCGCATCATTCCTTCCACCTTCTCCTCTGACATGATGCTCAGCTCTGGCACCATGGCTATGGCGCTGCACTCCGTGGCTGCAACACCCTGTGTAGCTATCGTATTCAACAACTTGTTCTTCAACAATGTTTTTTCGTTCTTGTCCATAATGCTGTTTTGAGGCATAGCTACAGACAAATAAACCTCTCCTGACTGTCCGTAAGCACAGGCTGATGTCAAGATTATTCCTATAATCAACAGAAGTCTTCTCATAATGTATCTCCTCATTTACTTGAATGTTATCACAAGGGTGTTGTTCTTTGTCTGCCTGTCTATCTGCAATCCCAGGGAACGGACAAACTTCAGTATCTCCAATCCGAACTTGTTGATGTTGTAATTGTTACCGTTATGGTCTTTCAGCGGAATACGCACATCATCAAATATCATCTCCAAATCCGTCGTTCCCTGAATGTGATAGTTGTTCTGATAGGCATGGTCTCCCATCCACATTTCAAGAACATCCGAAAGCGGCAGGGAGTCACTGCCCACATCCGTGTTCATTGTCAGTGATGACGTGGCACCTATCTTGAAGTCTATGTTTATGGAACGACCGTTCTGGACAATGTCATTGAATTTCATCTGGATTGTTGACAAGAACTCATCTGCCACACGTTCCATTGCTATACCGGCAAGCAAGCCCATGTCCTCTGTGTATTTTGGACCGAAATAAGCGTCCTTGCTTGCCAATGCCGAACCTGTGGAGACATCTACTGCCTTCATTATTATCTTGACGCTGTTTCCTGATGAAGAGAACGTGGGAACATATTCAGCCTCAACAAAGATGTCTGCGCCTGACCCCTGTATCACCATAGACTTGAGGTCACTCTGTGCTCCCTGCGACAACGCATTATTGGCACTCTGTGCTTTCAGCTTTGCCTCGAAGTCAACCGTTGTGAAACCGCGCTTGTCAAAAGCCTCACGGATTTTTGACATAACCACTCGTATGTTCGGGTCACTCTCTATTGTCTGTCTTATGTCAACCCCCTCGGTAACATAAGGTACAACCATTATCTTGGGCTGTACTGTAACAGCGTTCTGCGCTTGCAAAGTAAGTGAGAGGAAGCAAGCCAGCATCATCAATATCGTTTTTTTCATAGATTCCAAATTTATCAGATTAAAAGCCAAACTTTCGTATAATACCGTTTTTCTCAAGACAAGAGCGCAACGCCTCAGCCCTTACACATACGTCAAGGGTAATACACTTGCGCTTCTCCGCATCCTTGCCGTAAGCCGTTACGGTCACTGATGACTCAACGAAGTTCTTATATGACGACTCATAGAAGTCATCAAAAAATCCCTTATTTTGCGATTCCGCCTCTTCCTTGGAAGAAGGTATCAAAGGGAGAGAAAAAGGTGTTCCCTGTGCGCCGACGTACAGCAGCGTCTTCACTGCATTGATTTCAGCATCTGCTGAGGCTGTCCTTACATTCTTTCCATACCCTGTGGAGCGCATTGTCACAGTACTTCTGGAAGATGATACTACCGTACAGTGATATTGGGCAGTAACGCCAACACACCACATTGCCGCACATATTGCCATAAACAAGGTCTTCTTCATAATTCATGTTTTATTTTGTGGAAGTATTATTTTTTGTTCACCATAGTGCAACGTATCTCTATGTTTGCATTGTGAGCGTCATATATTGCCTGTCCCTGCCTTTTATTCACCTTGCAGCGTGAGAAGCCTTCGCCTGCCAGTGCCACTACCGCAATCCTTGCAACTTCAGTGGGCAAAGGCTCGCCGTCTATTCGTTCTATTGTTTCTACAATAAACTCGTCGCCAACCTTTACTCCTTGCTTTTTTCCCGCTTTCAGGAGGATGGTCTCTGCCACACCATCATTTGCTTTCTCTACCTTAGCTATCTTGCATGTCAGAGGAAATGTTACCCGGAAATATTCCTTTATCTCATCCTGCAAGGAATTCATTGCCATCTGCACGGCTGCTTGAGGTGACAGGCACTCCTTGCTGCCGCCACTTTCAAAACTTACTGCCTCTGTCGTTTCACCAGTAGCCACATCATCCACCTTCAGCTGAAATGCCACGCTTGCCTTGAAAGCTCTTACCGTGCCATCTGTGTTCTTGATGCGGTATATGGGCAACTTGGTAATCGTGCCCTGTATCATCTTCTGTGCTGCCACGCTCTGCCCCTGCTGGGCGACATCCTGATTTGCAATGAACTCCTCACGCTTCTGAAGTTCCAATTCCTCAAGGGTTTTATCGCGATTGGTACGGTCAACCACATTGAAACGTCCGCTCTCCTTCAGTATCTCCACTATCTTCTCCGTCACAAGGCCTACGTATGGGCTTTCCTTATCTGTTTTGAAAGCGGCAACGCCTACTACAGGGCGGTCATCCTTCAGCTTACGGTCATAAAGGAACTCGTTGGTCTTTGCCAATTCACGTTCCTGTTCCACGGCAGAAGCCTCACTGAAGCCCTGCCTGCTGCGTAACCCCTGCTCGCCACTCTGCAAGTCTGTCTGTGCATACCCACTGAAGGTACACACAGACATTGCTATACAAATTGCCTTTATCCTCATGGACTACATATTTTTGGCAGCCTTAATCTTCTTGATTATCTCATCAACAAGCTTAACCTGCTTCGCACTTTCATCAACAAGGATTGGAGTAGCAGCATTACCAAACTCTACTACCGCTGCTGCCGCTTTCGCCGTCTTGGCTGCTTTTGCTGCTTTCATGGGGTTTTTCTCTGCTGACGCACTCTGAGCGAGGTTCTTTGCCTCCTCACCTGCACCCTTAGCCTTGTCAACGGCCTCCTTTATCTTCGCACCCTCTGCTGCTACGGTCGTTGCGAGTGTAACCCATTCCTCCAGCTTGGGATTCTTTGATGTAACGTCAATTGTTCCGTCCGCATTCTCTTGTATGTCACGCACATAGAGGTTGCTGATCTGCTCTGTGTTAGCAATAGAAAGAACCGCAGCCTCCTTAATAGAGTTTCCGTAGCCGTCAATGTTGGCATTACCACACGTCTTGTAATCCTTACACAGAGCCTGTAACTTAGCTGCCTGCTCCTGGCTCTTTGCAATTTCATCCTTTAAATTCTGCGCATTGGCAATAGTCAGTGACATCAGCGCAACTACTGCGATTGAAAAAAACTTTTTCATAAGTAAATAATAGATTTAATAATTGTTGTCTCCCAGAAGCCCAGACGGAAACTGATAAATGATATAATGTTCAGGCATAGACATGAAAAAAGCGGGGCAACTGTACCTGTTACTCGTCCCGCTCATAGAGGCCTTCGCATTGCCCACTCAGTAAGAACGAGCAACGCAGAAGCCCACGCCGAATGTATAAATGTGCCCACTATCTGCCAGCACTGCTGACTACACCCACGGGCGTGGACCTACCATAATACACCCTAATGAGCATCTACCGTTGCTTTGTCCCTTGACTGAGTCTTGGAGTTTGCGAAGTTCCTATGAGCCAAAGACAAAGCGTCAGATAAACGCTTTTCCAATATGTATGCATCATCCAGCTTCGAGCAGGATGACGGTGCAAATTTAAGATTTTTTTTTTATTACCGCAAAAAAAAGAAGATTTTTTTTCTTTGTGTCATAAGAAAAAGAGGGTGTGTCAAAATTGCACATCCTCTTTGCAGAGTGCACATAACTATCTAAAAGGCTAAGAAAACATTTCTTTTTAGGCTGCTTACAAACAATTTTGTCATTTTTTGATAATTATTTTTTGATAATTCTGATAATTTGCGTAACTTTGCCAGCAAACAACAGTACAATTATGACAGAAAATCCTTTTGTAACGAATGGATATGCGGGTGCAGAATACTTCTGCGATCGCGTAGATGAAACAAAGAAACTTGTTGATTTCCTGACAAATGGCAACAACATTGCCCTGATGTCGCCCAGACGCCTTGGCAAGACCGACCTGATAAAGCACAGTTTCGAGCAACCAGCCATAAAAGGCGACTACCTGACATTCATCGTTGATATTTATGCTACAACCTCTTTCCGAGACTTCGTAAATGTGTTCGGAAAAGCGATACTTGACACTCTGAAATCAAAGGGCAGAAAAGCATGGGAGCAGTTTCTCAGTGCGCTGTTCTCCATCCGCTCTGAGATAACTTTCGACATGATGGGGAACCCTGTCTGGGGTTTAGGAGTGGGGAATATAGCACAACCTCAAACCACACTGGATGAAATCTTCGAATACCTCAGGACTGCCGAGAAGCACTGTTTGGTGGCAATAGATGAATTTCAGCAGATAATGTACTATTCTGACAACAAAAACATCGAGGCAGAACTACGCACCCAGATACAGCGCTGTCCCAATGCAAACTTTATTTTCTCTGGTTCACAACGACACCTCATGAGCGAGATGTTTCTGTCCCCTTCACGTCCGTTTTATCAGTCAGTAGTGCCAATGGGGCTGAACCCTATCCCCCTTGACAGATATTGGGCTTTTGCACAACCGCTTTTTGCAAAAAACGGGAACAGACAACTAACCAAGGAGGTCGTAGATGAGGTGTATCAGCGTTTTCAAGGGGTTACAGCCAACATACAGCGCATAATGAACATTCTCTACATGCAAACACCAGCAGGAAAACAATGCACAACTGATATGGTGGAAACCGCCATCGACACCTACTTGCAGATGTCATCAGAAGCCTATGCCACCCTTTTGCGCCAAATGCCAGAGAAACAGCGTAACGTATTTCTTGCCATTGCAGCAGAAGGACATGTTAAGACCATTTCGGGTGGTAAATTCGTGCATAAATACCATCTTCCGTCTGTCAGCTCCGTAGTCTCTGCCGTCAGAGGATTATTAGAAAAAGATTTCATAACCCAGACAGATGGCGAATACTACGTTTATGACCACTTCTTTCAGCTGTGGCTGAAGAAAGAAGGGCTGATATAGAAATAATTTTCGGAGCCCCTGTGATAATCTACATCATCTTTAAGAAACGATAGAGGCTCTTCTTACCATGAAAATTTATCAAAAAACACCGCTTTGGCATTTTTTTTGATAAAAATTTGGACAATCAGAAAAAAATACATACATTTGCACCGTGTTCATTGTGACACAAGACATTCTTTTTGCTCAATTTCTCTGCCGAATTAGGACCTCGTAAGAGATTAAGACGAGCATCAGCTAATCATCGATTGGAGCTGCGCCACAAGCGCAACCCCATACCCATAGATGATTAGAGGCAGTCCTAAGCCTGGCAGAGATATGGCGGGGGCTGCGCTTTCTTTTTGTACCCTGACGTGGAGTGCTTTTCCCCTTCCTAAGTAGAAGTTAACATCTCATTATTAATAACTAAAATTCTAAGGGTATAAAAAACAAAATCAACTATTAACCACTTAAACCGTAAGATTATGAAAAAAGTATTTACACTGATTTTTATGGTGTGCATGATGGCATTTGCCAATACTACTATTGCACAGACCATTACAGGCTGGACTCTGAACGTGCAGAGAAACAACGAGACGGCTATCGACATCACAAGGTCAGTTTATTCCAATTACACGAACATTGGCAATGTTACCGCTCTCCTGCTCAACAGCATGAACATCACTACCACTGGTTCATTTGACAATGTCATTCTGTGGGTGAACATGCACCACGAAGGTGAAGACAAAAACGTTTGGCACGATGTAAGTGCTACATCAGACGGAGCAGGCAACTGGACTGTCACTGGCCCCATTGACCTTTACGAGCTTGCAGGCGAGAACGACAATTGGGTGCTCAAAATATATGTGGAAGGCATCAATGGTGGCATAAGCGTGAAGGACGATAACAACGGCGCATACTACGTGTTTAATTTCACCATCAGCAGCGGTGGCGGAGGAGATTCTGACTGGACAGTGAAGTACTATAGTGCAAGCACTGCGACGCTTGACCTCACATGGAACGGAACCATGAACAGGAACTACAGCTACAACGGCAACGGTATCCGCGAGCAATACTACGGAGAGAATCCTGGTGAGGTAGGTTCACTTGTCATCAATGGTTTCACTACAAGGTTCATCTACAACAAGGATGCTGGCGTTGGAATACAGAGCGTAAGCCTGCAATACCGCATCAACGTGGATGGCGCTGAAGGACAGTGGAATGAACTGCAAGGCACTCTGGATAAAGAGGAGACTATATGGAACCCCGAAAAAGAGCGTTATGAATACAGGCGTATCTATTCTGCCAGCAACCTGAACTTTGACGTTGTCAGTGTCGAAGGTTTGGAGCCTGGTCACAACTATGAACTGCAATATATGTTTCAGGTGGTTACCACAACTGAGAAATCTAAGTTCTTAGGACGAGACGGTTCGGACACGAAGATGTCGTTCACCGTAACGGAAAAGTCATTACCTACATACAAGGGTATGACAGTAACGCTGACGGAAGACGGAACAGAGTATGCCGACATTGACGTTTCTGGCGGAAGCCTTGTTTCAAATGGTTGCACGAGCCTTGTACTCAACAACTTCAAAGTTACGCTTGGAGGTGAAAACATTGAGGCTGTAAGACTTTATTGGCGAGTTTATCCAGATGAAATGGGTGGTGGTAGCTCTGATATCCAGTGGAACTCAGTTGACGCTACAGTACGCAATGGTGAAGTATGGAGCGACAACTGCAATATTGACCTGCTTGGCAGCGGTGTCAACATCGAAATACCCGAAGGTCTGCAAAGCAACAAGGCATACAGATTCTACTGCTACATCGCTCCACTCGTGTCAGGCACATGGTTACAGTCCCAAGAATGGGGAGACCTCCGTATAGATATAAAGACTGGCAACCTCACAGCAGTTGAAGGTGTCAGCGAGGCAGTAGTTAACAAGAATGCTCCAAAGTACTCACTCTGCGGTGCACGTGTAGGCGACGGCTACAAGGGTATCGTGATACAGGCAGGCAAGAAGGTCATGCAGTAATTTCTGTATCATATAACTTTAATTTATTAACAACTAAAAACATTATCTATTATGAAAAAGTTTCTTTCAATTGCATTGTGCATGCTTGCATTCTGCGCAAGCGCAACATTCGTTTCTTGTGGTGACGACGACAACAACTCTAACGACAACTCTGCCGTTGTAACACCAGAGAAACAGTCAACCACCGACAGCCCTGTTTACTGGACTACAGACGTTACCTACAGTGCGGAAAAGGTAGAGGTGCTGGAGTTTGTAACAGATTCAAAGGTAGTACGCAGAGAGTTCAAGAACGGTACCCTCAAAGAAAAAGGAGAATACACTTTCTCTATCGATGCTACCAACAAAATAATAACTCTAAGAGGCGACTTTGGTAACGGAGTACAGACCGTGAAGTGTCCATACTCTTGGACTGAGAACCAACTTGTGGTAACTATGGGCGAAGAGGTTCAGACCTTCACTAAGACTGATAAATTACCAAACTAATAGGCTTACACAGCAAACAGGCTTATTGGCATACTACAATTTTGCATAAGAAAAGTGGCGATTTCGCAATGAAACCGCCACTTTTTATATATATGTTCAATACTTTTTAGTCAGCCAGCTTTGCCTTGATGAACTCACGGTTCAGGCGGGCGATGTTGGCGATTGACTCGTTCTTAGGACATACTGCCTCGCAAGCGCGAGTGTTGGTGCAGTTGCCGAAGCCGAGCTCGTCCATCTTAGCTACCATTGCCTTGGCACGCTTAGCAGCCTCAGGGCGACCCTGTGGCAGGAGTGCCAGCTGGCTGACCTTGGAGCTGACGAAGAGCATAGCGGAGCCGTTCTTACATGCTGCCACGCAGGCACCGCAACCAATGCAGGTAGCGCAGTCCATTGCCTCGTCGGCATTCTGCTTTGGTATGAGGATAGCGTTGGCATCCTGTGCCTGACCAGTGCGGATAGAGGTATAGCCACCAGCCTGAATAATCTTGTCGAAGGCATTGCGGTCAACCATGCAGTCCTTGATGACGGGGAAGCCTGCTGAGCGCCAAGGCTCAACGGTGATGACGTCGCCGTCGTTGAACTTACGCATGTAGAGCTGACAGGTGGTAGCACCACGCTCGGTCTTGCCGTGTGGCGTACCATTTATGTAGAGTGAACACATGCCACAGATGCCCTCGCGACAGTCGTGGTCGAAGACGAATGGCTCCTTACCCTCGTTGATGAGTTCCTCGTTGAGCATATCGAGCATCTCGAGGAATGAGGTATCGTCGGGCACGTTCTTCATCTCGTGCGAATCAAAATGACCCTTTGCCTTTGGACCATCCTGCTTCCAGTACTTTATTGTAAATGAAATATTCTTAGCCATAATTAGTTTTTGTAGTTACGGGTTTGTACCTTGATGATTTCATACTCGAGAGGTTCCTTAGTGAGTTCTGGTGCAACATCATCGTTGCCCTGATACTCCCATGCGCCAACGTAGAAGAAGTTCTCGTCGTCGCGCTTTGCCTCACCTTCCTCGGTCTGGTGCTCCTCACGGAAGTGACCACCGCATGACTCCTCACGGTGCAGTGCATCGTAGGCGATGAGTTCGCCCATGAGGATGAAGTCGCGAAGGTGTATAGCCTTGTCGAGTTCCACATTGAGACCTTCCTTAGAACCTGGCACGAAGAGGTTCTCATCAAACTCCTTGCGCAGTTTCTTGAGCAACTTCAAGCCTTCTTCAAGACCTTCCTTGGTACGTCCCATACCAACGTGTTCCCACATGATATGGCCGAGTTCCTTATGGATGGAGTCAACAGAACGCTTACCCTGGATAGACATCAGGCGGTCAATCTCCTTCTGTACGCCAGCCTCTGCCTCAGCAAACTCTGGCAGGTCGGTAGAGAGGCGTGGCCAAAGTGACTGGTCTGCGAGGTAGTTCTGAATGGTGTAAGGCAGTACGAAGTATCCGTCAGCCAAACCCTGCATAAGGGCAGAAGCACCAAGACGGTTGGCACCGTGGTCGGAGAAGTTACACTCGCCGATGGCGAAGAGGCCTGGCACGGTGGTCTGCAGTTCGTAGTCAACCCATATACCGCCCATGGTATAGTGGATGGCAGGGAATATCATCATTGGCTTATAGTACTGCACACCGTTCTTCTCGCAAGCCAGCTCGCCTGGGTTGACGTCGGTAATCTCCTCATACATGTCGAAGAGGTTGCCGTAACGCTGACGTATCTCTTCGATGCCGAGACGCTGTATAGACTCAGAGAAGTCGAGGAACACGGCAAGACCGGTGTTGTTCACGCCATAGCCCTTGTCGCAACGCTCCTTTGCAGCACGACTGGCTACGTCACGAGGCACGAGGTTGCCGAAGGCTGGATAGCGACGCTCGAGGTAATAGTCACGGTCTTCCTCTGGTATCTCCCATCCCTGCAGCGTTCCCTCTTGCAGTTTCTTGGCATCTTCAAGTTTCTTTGGCACCCAGATACGACCGTCGTTACGCAGTGACTCTGACATGAGGGTGAGCTTAGACTGGTTGGTGCCGTGAACAGGAATACATGTTGGGTGAATCTGTACGTATGATGGGTTTGCCATCATTGCTCCCTTGCGGTAAGCCTGAATAGCTGCCGTACAGTTGCATCCCATAGCGTTGGTAGAAAGGAAGTATGCATTGCCGTAACCACCTGTTGCTATAACAACAGCATTGGCAGAGAAACGCTCCAGCTTACCTGTCACGAGGTTCTTGGCAATGATGCCGCGTGCCTTGCCGTCGATGATTACCACGTCCTCCATCTCATAACGAGTGTAGAGCTTTACCTTGCCTGCCTGCACCTGACGTGAGAGTGAAGAGTAAGCACCGAGCAGCAACTGCTGACCTGTCTGACCCTTCGCATAGAAGGTACGTGACACCTGTGCACCACCGAAAGAACGGTTGGCAAGCATACCGCCGTATTCGCGAGCGAAAGGTACGCCCTGTGCCACACACTGGTCGATGATGTCGTTGCTCACCTCAGCAAGACGATATACGTTTGCCTCACGTGCACGATAGTCGCCACCCTTTACTGTATCATAGAAGAGGCGATATACGGAGTCGCCATCGTTCTGATAGTTCTTTGCTGCATTGATACCGCCCTGTGCTGCGATAGAGTGCGCACGGCGTGGAGAGTCCTGAATGCAGAAGTTGAGTACGTTGAAACCCATCTCACCGAGTGACGCTGCAGCACTGGCACCTGCCAGACCCGTTCCCACCACGATGACGTCGAGCTTCAGTTTGTTCTTGGGGTTGACGAGGCGCTGGTGAGCCTTATAGTTAGTCCACTTCTCAGCGATCGGTCCCTC
>JAGCPC010000069.1 GCA_017642485.1 Prevotella sp.
GCTATGATGTTAGCTGGTATCGGCTTCATGGACATGAGTAAACCAAAGAATATATCAGGTCAGGATTCTGGTTCTGACAACGAGTCCGATGATGACAATGAGCCATCTGATGAAGAGTCCGATGATGACAATGAGCCATCTGATGAAGAGTCCGATGATGACAATGAGCCATCTAATGATAATAATTCATCAGACATTGATAATTCATGTGATGAAGAGCAAGATTATAATCAGCAAAACGAAATGTGCAAGGTTGCAAAAACGAAATGTGTAATTTTAACAGAAAAACGAAATGTGTTAAAATGAACAAATGCAAGGCACCTGACAACTCCTGTCAGATGCCTCAATTTTTGCAGGGGGGTGTAGTACCTACACACCCACTACACTGATTGTATCTTCCGTTACACATTCAAGTCAAACTTTACGCCTTCATCTCCATTGAGGAGGTTGTGCGTGCGCTCTATGTTGTTGTCGTAGATGTGCACGTTGCCCAGGAATAACGTTATTGATTTCAGGGGCAGGTCTATCTGGCGCGACATGAGATACAGGTGATATATGTCTGACGGCAAGCCAAGGTTAGCATCGCTGCTGCGCTGGTAGGCAGATACTACGAGCTCGCCTTTGTCTATTTGGAACTGCACAAGGCTCAGGCACGGTGCCTGGTTGCTCTCTGCATTGGTCTCGCCGAGGAACAGCACATAGTTCTTGCTGTTGCGCTTCTCGCGGTTTATCTTTGCAATGAGCGGCGGTAGTTTCTCGAAATATGTAGGATAACTATTGACGAGCACGCTTCCGCAATAGTCCCACCAGTTGATGCCTACGTCGCGGTATCGTTCCACCTGCCTTTCTCCCTGCATAAACAACTGTAACTCATTCTTCAGTTTCTTTCTGGCTATGCTGTGGCTCTCGAATATGTCGAGCAGGTCTGCCGGTGTCATCGACATCTGTTGGTTGAGCAGGTAGCGTATGCCGCCTTTCTTGTTTGTCTGGCTGCTGCCCTCATTGAGCACTTTGCTGAGCATTGAATAGTATTTGTTCGGCATCTTAATAGCATTTGAATGCTGTTTAGGCACTGACAAATATGCCGTAAACTCAGAACTACCCCCCCCATTTTGGGATTTTCTCACTTCATTTTCTTCCATTTCCTGTTTGTTTTTTGGTTATACGATAAATTATTTGTAATTTTGCAATGCCAATCATTTACAGACACAAGAATACCCGTATAGGACAACGAAGGGAACACTATGCCCCCAGTTGAGTCCTATACGGGTTCGTCGTTAATAAATGATTGGCGTCTATATTAACAGGCTGGGGGCTATTTATATGCCCTTCCCCCAAGGGCAAACCTTATATCATCGGTATCACTTTCTTCGCTTGCGTCAGATAGTTCCTGCGCTCATATAGGTGGTTTGTTCCGCCGTTTATGCGCTTGGTGACAGCCACTATGTCGTCACGGTCGGCAAGCTCATTCAGTCCGTGCGTCTTCCAGAACCACATCGACGAGCGTATTGCCCCTACGGGCTTTGCGAGCAGTTCCGGCTGCTTTACCACGTCATAGCCACAATACTTTTTATACGCCTCGTAGTTGCTCCTGCCTGTCAGCTGTATCAGTCCGCGTCCCTTGTACTTCTGTCCGTCGCCGTCTTTCTCAGGAGTGTTGCCCAGCTTCACGGCAAGTCTCCCCGTGTCGTAGGCAGCACCGCTTGCCAGTTCCTCCGTATAGCGCAGTTCCGCGCTCTCGTGAGCCACCTGCGCCAGATAGTGCACCCATTGCAGCGGTGTCGTTATGCCAAACTCCTCAGCGTACCTGTTCATCAGCTCCGCCACCGTGTCTGCCGTCTGTCCTCGGAAGTGGCGGTTAGCCTTCAGGTTCCGCTCCAGGTTCGGCATTATCCTTCTCAGTTGTGTTCCTGTTATCTTCATCCTTCTGTTTTTCTGTATGTTCCTTGTATCGTTCCATCAGTTCGTCTATCTTAGCTACTCGTCGCAGATCCAGGTGCACCATGAGGTATATGAGCCACAGTGCCTTTCTCCTCGGATGTGCCTTGCACAGATTTTTCAGTCCGTTGTCCAGATAGCAGTAGATGATGAAGTACGCCATCGTCTTGCAAGCATATACTATCTCCGCGCCGTCACCCATCGAATAGCCTACCAATGCCACTACTTCCACCAGACAGACGTACATCAACAGCTCGGCAAGGGCAAACACAAACTTCTTCCACGAGAAGTTCCTGCAACTGATGAGCGTCACGCCGTCTGCCCTCATGCCACACCACATGTTGAATGCCCATCCCGTCACTATCGCCGTGAGGAAGCCCGCCGTCGGTGTCACCACCGCCAACAGCGTGCTCGCCACCACCGCCCACAGTTTCTCCACGCCTATTATCGTCAGTGTCTTGTCCATATCCTTGCTGCCACTATGATTGCCGCTCCTATTACCATCCACATCAGAGCCTCGCCTATGCGCTGCTTCAGCGGCGGTCTAACCTCCACCGTCTTTACGGTGCTATGGTTCCTCGCCGCCTTTAGGCTGTCTATCTGTGCTTTATACACCGCCATGCTGTCCCTCAGGTGCGTGTCCTTCTCTACGTACACACGCTCCTTCTGCACGTCCTTCAGGGTGTCGCCAAGAGGGTTGACCACTACCAGCCTGTCGTTCCATCTGTCGATGTATTCCTTCACCTTCTCTGTGCGCACCCTCTCCTTCAGGAACGTATCGATGCGCACCGCCGTAACGGTGTCTCTCTCCACCGTCACCACCCTCTTGGTGGAGCAGGAAATCAATAGCATCAGCAGTAATGGCAGGTAAAATATCTTTTTCATATCCCATTTAATTTATGCCAGGATTACGTCTGTAATACCAGCCTTTCTTGTCTCTTTTGGTATTACACCATCCTTGCGAGCCTTCTTTACTATGTCTGGCTCTGGCGCATTGTTTTCGTTAGTATAGCGTGGCTCGTAGATGTATATCACTTCCTTCTCGCCATACACTTGCAAGGCCTGTGCCGTAGGCATCGTCTTAGTCTCTACATTCTCACCTTGTTTGATGTTGAGGTACACCTGGTTGGTCAGTACCTCTGTGTCCTTGAATTTTGCCATGTTTTTTCTATGTTTTACAGTTAATATGATTTGTATTTTAATGTTCAATCTTATTTCCTATCGAGCCACCTTCTGTCGTAACGGAAGGCTGTCTCCTGACGGTCAGGGGCTGTTGCAAATCGAGTGCTCGCAACAACGCCGTAAGACTTATTTCTCTGCCCGTGTCAAGATCAGACCTGACCAGTTCCTGCATGGGCAGGTAGTTAACCACCCTATTGCCGATGCGCTGAACTACCGCCTGCGTCAGATGATCTTTGATTTGCAGTCCGTTGAGATTGACTGTATGCGCAGAGGCGTGGAGCCTACCCTTGAAGTATTACGCCAAGCATGGCGCGAGGCTTCGCGTCCTACCGCTCGTATCATTGATTTCGGGGCAGAGATGCTGAATGGTTCCACTAACCGTCGCGAGATGACGCGTCGCTCCTATCGTACCCTGTTCAATTCTCTTGAAAAGTTTCGCCCGTCGGCGTTAGTCCAGGATGTTGACTACTCCTTTGTCTGCAAGTATGACGCATGGCTGAAAGCTCACGGTTCAGGACCAAACACCCGTATCTGCCGACTGCGACTGTTGAGAACTATTATTCTTGAAGCCAAGCGCCGCAACATCGTGGCAGCCTCTCCCTTTGACAGGTTCAAGATACCTCAGATGACAAGCAAGCGCGGTTTCCTCTCACTACAGCAGTTGCATAAGGTAGAAAACATTCAGCTCGTTGGCAAGATAGCCCAGATACGTGACGTTTTCCTTCTGTCCTGCTATACTGGTCTGCGCTTCTCAGATATTGAAACCCTGCGTGACGAACACTATAGCAAGGGGTGGATTACCAAACGTATGGTCAAGACACTCACTGATGTCAACATACCCTGTATGGAGTTGTTTGACGGCAAGGCTGTAACCCTTATAGAGAAGTCAGGAGGTATTACCAGACTGACCTCCTCGATGGGAAGCAATGCAACAGTCAACAAATACCTGAAAGAGGTTCTGAGGCTTGCAGGTTGCGGTGACTGTGGTTTTACTTTTCACACAGCACGCCACACCTTTGCTTCATTGCTCCTGCAGCAGGGAGTAGGTATGGCTACCATACAACGTCTGCTTGGACATGCTTCTGTCACCACCACTGAAATCTATGCAGAAATCACCCCTGAGGTAATCAAGAACGATTTACGTCGTGTTCAGCGAAAACGTAAGAGTGGTTAATTTCATACGAAATAAGTCCGTAGGAAACTATTTAAGTGTGCTCAGGAAGTCAAAGAACGTGGGCAATTCCGAAGAATTGGTGTTTTTAATGGTGCACCAAAAGTGCGCTGTATATGCACCAATGATGCACCACCTACCTTTTTAATAGCTGCTATAATCACTCTTCCGCTGGGTGATATTTGAGTCAGTCCACTTGGCTTCTGCAGAGTAGCAGCACATACTTCCTTTGCACTCATCCCAGTCTGCGCTGAGGTCTTCCAGACGGTATGTTCCATCGCTTTCGGTAGTGATGTCCTGGTCGAAAATGACCTCGGTTCCGCCAGCATGTCGAGCAGCCACTACAAGGTGGCAGCTATGCTGTGCACCATCGGCAAATGCTATCTCGAAGTAGCCTCCCTCAAAGCCGCTGACGAGGGTGTCACCGTCTTCATCCTCATCGCCTTCTATCCAGCTACCGTAGTCGTAATCAAAGGTATCGAGCGTAACGGGGGCAATATTCTTACCTGTGATACCGTCAAGGAAGTTGGCTCCTGTGACATTATCAGCAATGGTGTTACTACTGCAAGAGTTTCCTACGGAGTTGTTCTGGAAATATTGTCCTACGGTATTGTACTGGAATGAGTATCCTACGGTATTGTAGTAGCAATTGTTTCCTACGGAGTTGTAACGGAATTCGTTTCCTACGGTATTATACCTGAAATATTGTCCTACGGAGTTGTTCTGGAAATATTGTCCTACGGTATTGTACTGGAATGAGTATCC
>JAGCPC010000070.1 GCA_017642485.1 Prevotella sp.
ATGTTGCTTCGCCGACTTTTCGGAGTTTGAACTGTACGGCAACTTTGTGCCAAAGGAAGAAAAAGTGTTGCGTCCGTGGCTACAGAAACTTCTGCGATACAAGGATTTGGCAGACTATGAGACACTACAAAGAAAGTGGGCAAAGTCAAGGATGTCACTCACTTTCCCTGCCTACAGAAAATAAGCGTTACAATTCGTTGATACGACGAAACCAATAATTGAAGGTGTTGAACGACTCCAAACGGAATAGTTCAACATCTTTTTTATCCATACGATAGAAAGGCACATCCCTGTACATGGAGGCGACAAGGGAGTAGGTGCTGGGCGGACCTATGATATAGTCGCACTGTGATAGCATGTAGAGGTCTTCGATGGCATTGCCGCGAAGCAGGTGGATGCTGACATTAGCTTCTCCTGAGGATGGGATGAAACTCTCGGCACGGATGGCGGGATCGTTGGACGAGAGATAGACGTGACACTCCCTGTCAGGGAACATAGCTGCAAACTTTGCTATATGGGCTGCATAGACGTTGTCATCGTAGTAGTATCGGCCGTCTGCCCAATCCTTGTAGTCGCCCCTGCGTATGTGGACGCCGAGGCGCAGGATGCTGTCCTTATTCTGTGTCGCGCTTTCGCACTCTGCCATTCTCTGACGCACGGGAGCCGCATACTTCTCGTTGACCGTGAAAAGGTCGCATATCTCTGACTTATATTTCTCAAATAGGTCATAGAACCTCACAAACCATCCACTGACAACGATGTGCCTATGACAAAGCATCATCTGCTCAAGGGCTGCATGGTCACAGTCGCGATGCTTGAAACTGGCTGTAGGCAGAATGTGAAGGGCTGCTGCATACTTGGCAAAGAGATACAACGGAAAACTCACAAGGTCAGTGTTGTGTATCTTGAAGTAATCCTTGTATTTGTAACTGAAGCGCATGGAGACCACTTTCCTACTGTGTTCCCTACCCCATGCATATACATGAGCAAACTGCAACAGATTGTTGCACATCTGACTTTTATCGCGAGCGAAAAGCATTTTCTTTGTGAAATTAATGGAGTTAGGGGACAAGCACGAGTCGGAAACCCGTATTAACCCATCGGCGACGAGTATCGAACATGTAACGGTTGGTGATACGTGAGTAGCGTGGAGAGTTATTGTAGCCGCCACCACGGATGACGTGGAACCAGCTACGCTTGGCATTGCAGGGGTTAACCTGGGTGGCAGAGGGGTATTTGCCGTAGTAGTCATCACACCACTCCCATACGTTGCCTGACATATCGTAGAGCCCGAGTTCGTTGGGACGTTTCTTCTTTACCTCCACATGACCATCCCACTTCATACACTCGTCACCTATCCATCCGCACTCAAAGATATCATTGCTGCCCGCGTAGAGGTAGCCCTTAGACTTGCGTCCTCCACGAGCAGCATACTCCCACTCTGCCTCTGTGGGCAGGCGGAAACTGAGGTGGGTGAGGGCATTGAGCTTCTCGATAAACTCCTGACAATCTTCGTAGGTGACGTAGTCAACGGGCTGCTTGGCGCCCTTTATCTTACACTTATTCTTGCCCATGACAGCTTCCCAGACATCCTGCGTCATCTCCGTCTCGCCGATGTAGAAGCTGTTTACTACCACACGATGACGAGGCATTTCGTCAGCATCGGCGAGGGTGTCGCCTGGCTGTGCTCCCATCATGTAACTACCTCCCTGCACATATTTCATAGTGAAATGAGTATCACCAACCTTTATCACACGCTGTACAGGGCGTGCCTGCCCCCCCTGAGCAGATATAGTCAGTGGAACAAGGAATAGCAACAAAGCTGTAGCGACAGCCTTGCCATACTCCTTGAGGTACGCAGCACGTGGTTCGATAGCCCACCACAATACCCTCCCCCAACAGAGGGCATAAGTATAGACGTCGAGCCAATAGGTTTCGTGAATGTATTCGTGCAACCAACGTGGGCACAGCACATCTGTAGGCAGGATGCCGAAGTTGACCACCAGCGACCAGAAGAGCGCCCAGTCATACCACTTGCGGCGAGGCTGTAGCCAAAATGCCATAACGTAGCCTGGGAAGGATATGATATAGGTATGTGTCTCAGGGCAGTCACTGAAGAGTATGATAAATCCTGACAGCACCGCCATCGAGCAGGCACGGAAATAGAGATTAGTCCATCGCTTGTAATTAGCAAAGAAACCTAGGGCAAGCAACAACAGAAGGCCTCCTTGGACAAGACGGTAGTTGGGCAACAGGAAGGGCTTCAGTCCACGGGCAAAGAGGATGCCCACGAAGTCGCTGTCACTATGGTGGCTGCTTATCATATTGAGCATGTCGCTATACAGGGACAAGGGATTGTCGAAGTTAAAATTGAGCAGAGGCAGGGCAAGTAGCACAATGCCTATAATTATGGCATAGCCGAAGTTGCGCCATGTCTTAGGATAGCAGAAGAGGAGTGCCAGTTCGGCGCCACCATAAACCTTGGTACATGCCGAAATCATAATGAGCAGCACAGCCCAGAAACCCTTGCCACGTTCCAAGAGGGAGAAGGCGAAGACAAAGATATAAGCCACCACCGTGTTGTACTGATAACAGAAGATGGCCTGTAGCAATACTGGCAAGAGAAACCATATCATTCTAACACGATACTTCCAAAACTTCTGAGGCAACGTCCATATGGAGAGAAAAAACAGACTATAGTTTGCCACATTCCATACGTAGGGGCCTAACCACCATGGCAACATGAAAATAGGGGCAAACAGCATGCTGAACACTGGAGTATATAGGAAGTATATCTCATGGGCATAGGCATACTCCAAGGTATATTCCGAAATACCCTCAAGGAACATGCGCGTAGAGTCCTGATAGTCATAGTAATTGGTGCATCGACCACGGAATACCTCGAGGGAGGTAGCTATGAGGGTGATGAGCATACCAAACCAGAACACCGTCTGGGGTTTGCTGAGAAAATGTAGTATCTTTTCTTTATATGATGATGTTGTCGTAGCCATCTCGAGTGATAGTGGTTAGAAATTTATTTTGTCTCCTATGATGTATGTAGGTCTTCTCTTTACCTCATCAAAGATATAGCCTATGTATGTCGCCATGATGCCAAGTACGGTGATGATGATGCCAGCTATGAACCACATACTGACAAAGAGGGTAAGCCAACCGCTGACGTTGATGCCTGTTATCATGAAGTCGATGGCAAGGTATAGGGCAAAACATATGGCAAGCAGCGTAACTATAGTTCCTGCATAGACGATGAGTCGTAGCACCTTGGTGGAGAAGGCTATGGTGGTGGTGACGGCAAGGTCGATGCGCTTCAGCATAGAGTAAGAAGACTTCTTGCCGTCGGTCCTCTCGTCATGCGGCACTGCTACCTTTGCTATATTGAAACCCACCCACTTGTCCATCAGGGGATAGTAGCGCACGTAGTCGCCCATCTGCTTCATGGCATTGACTACTTTACGATTGTATATGGCAAACTCCGCCACCGACTCGTCCTGCTTTGTGTTAGTTAGGTAACCGATGAGTTTGTTGAACATCTTAGAGCCCTCAGTCATGAAGAAAGAGTCAGGGCGATCCTGTCTGCTCGCAAAGACGATGTCGTAGCCTTCCTGTGCCTTGTCATAGAGCGAACGTATGTGGGACGGAGGATTCTGCAGGTCGCAGTCGAGTATCACGACCCATTCTCCCGTTGAGGCGTCAAGACCCGCATTGATGGCAGGCTGCTGTCCAAAGTTACGACTGAGGAAGACTGCCTTCACATGCTTGTCCTTCTCACAGATGCCGCGTATTATCTCACGTGAGTTGTCAGGCGAGCCATCTTCTACAAGTATGATTTCGTAGTCAGCAGTTATCTCACGTGCAGCATCAGTACACTGCCTTACAAGTTCTTCTAAAAGTGTCGGTGCCCCATAGCAGGGACTAACTATTGATAGTACCATTATTTGGAGGTTAAAAGGTTATAATCTCGACGTAGCATTTCCCACGTCAGCTTTATCCATATAAGCACCACGGGGAGTGCTCTGAGAGCATAGGGACGTATTATCTCGGTCTTGAGTGCTCGGGGATAGAGGTCGGTGGGCGACAGACTGCCAAAGACGAAGGCGAATATAATAAGGAATAGGTCCCAATTGTTTCGTGTCCAAGGGACAGAGGCGTACCACAAGGGGATACCTATGTAGGCTATGACGTAGGAGCTGTTCTCGGTGCCCGTGCTGATGAGTATCACCATAAAGAGCATCTGCACCAGCACCATCTTGCGAAAGGCAATATGTTTCCACTGGTCAATGCGGAAATAGGCAACAGCGACAATAGCAAGATAGGGCACAATAACCCACAGGTCCGAATAATTGTAATCTATCAGCGGACGACGGATGAGTCCGAGTAGTGAGACATTATTCATCGTCAGGAGGTCTGCCGTATTGGTCATATTCTTACTTGCCAACGCATGATACCAAGAGTCGTACTGCCCCACGATGTACTCTGGCGAACTAATAAGCATGGGGAGTACAAACATAACGACACTCCACCCTATCAAGGAAACGACAAATAACTTCTTGCGTTTAGAGAAGAAGAAAAAGGACAGTCCCACTACACCGAGAAGTTTTACGAAGGTGCCCATGGCGATAAACAATGTTGCCCAATGGTCTTTATTCTGCTCCACCATAGTAAAGGACAGCAATATCAGTGCAGCTTCAGCGATATTGAACTGCGACATCATGAGGCAGGTAATGAGGTCCTGAGCTGCATACCACAGCATAAACAGAATCTCATACTTGGAAAAACGTGACGTGCGGATAGCGACATAGAGCAACATGGAAAGAAAGATATGCCACAATACTATGCCCAGCCCTTCGGGTACTACGGCAAAGGGTGCTATGAAGAATGAGAAGAAGGGTCCATAATGGTTAAGGTCGGCAAACTCCTCAGGATAATGCAGGTAGAGGTCTTTCTGCTCTATGGTATGCCAGAACACATACTTGTAAATCAGAAAATTATTAGCTCCTCGATGCGCTTTGACGAGTCCTGTTATCAAACCCATCAACAACCACACAATAAATGTGACACGATAGTCGCGCCACAGGGGTAGAGCAAAGAAATCTCTTATCTTCTGAATGAAGGATGTCTTCATGTTCTATTTTGTGTTGGGGTGTGTGGTTACTTCTGGGCATCGCCAAAGAGACGGCGATATTCCTCTATCGTTCTCTTCCAACGCTTATGACTCCACAACCAGTATGGCGGTGCCTCGTTGATGGTTTGCTCGAGCATGCGTGTGTATTGCTCTGTGAGGTAGAATTCCTCACATTCACTCGCTTTGTCACTTATAAGTTTAAACTCTGCCTCATAATACCCACGCTTAACCTGACGCACATCGAGATAATAGACGTCCATGTCGAGTTTCTTCATCAAACGCTCAGCACCTGTAAATACTGGAGTGTATTCGTGATTGAGGAAGCGAGTCCAGTAGTGTATATTTTGCCATAAAGGCACCTGATCAGCTATAAAACCAATAACCAAGGGCTTGCCCAGCTGCTTTAGTTTGATGATATGACGAATGCTCTCAGCAGCAGGTATGTTTACCCCACCCCATCGCTCACGTGTATATGCCACGAGGCGATCCATCACCTTGTTCTCCAAAGGGTGGTATAACTGGCAACACTGACTCACATCGCCCACTGCCAACGGCAAACTACTTACCCACTCCCAGTTGCCATAATGCCCCATATACAAGCCTATGGTTTTGCCGCTCTGGAGCGACTGCCGTGCCTGTTCGAGATTTTTATATACCAAACGCTTACGCAGTGACTTCTCTGATATTGAGAAGTATTTCAAACTTTCAATAAGCAAGTCACAGAAATGCTGATAGTATTTCCTTTCTATTCCGAATATCTCCCTCGCAGACTTATCGGGAAACGACTCAATGAGATTTTTGTGTACCACCTTGCGACGGTACCTCACTACATGAAAGAGAAAAGCCGATGCTACATCGGATAGAAAATAGAGCACAAAGAACGGTATGCATGATACAACATACCATAGTGAGTACATCAAATGATAATTAAAACTATCCAGATATTGCTTCAGTCCAAGATCAAACTCGCTTGGCTGCACAACCTCACCGTTAACCCTATACAAGAACTCCTTGTTAAGAATATCAATGCACAGTTTCATCCATCCTACGATAGCTACCCAGTGAATTATGTTGCCCACCACGTCACCCAGGATGTCTATCCTATTGAGGACAAAACCGAAAAGCAGAAGGAAACTGGCTATCATGCGCAGACGATAGGGCAGATAACGCCAGCGTGTCACCCTTATCACTTGACCTACGAAAAGCAACAGGAAGAATGCCGTCCACCAGTTGTTGCAGGGGTTGTAGTAGCTATTCCACACTGACAGATAGCCGGCAACCTCAGCTCCGATGATGGCAATGACCCAAAATGCCGTGAGAGCCAGCAACTTCTTCTCGTGCTGCGGCCAAACATACTGTTTCCTCTCCATGCACAGAAAGGACAGGGCAATCACTATGGTAATAATCAATACAAGCATCGCAGAATGCTCTATAAAATAAATAATGTGCAAAGATAACGCTTTTTCTTGAAACTCACAAATAATAGCAACAAGACAGTCAAGTAGGTGTTAAAAAAATATAAAAGTAGCCATTACAAGACTGAGGCATACCCTCTATGTTAATAAATATGTGTAACTTTGCACTCCGATTTCCGATTATCGCAGGGGAATTACTTAGGTTCCCCACGGGTGATGTGTGTTAATAGTCGTGCGTTTGGCCGCGCCGATGGTTAGTGAATCCGCACCCAGAGAGGCTGGTGGGTGAATTAGACTGCGCCCTGAGCCGAAACAAGTTTTTTAGTAGTAATAAAATTATCTTTTTAAAGTAAAGAATGAACACTTTAAGTTACAAGACAATCTCTGCTAACAAGGAGACTGCAAAGAAGGAGTGGGTTGTAGTAGATGCTACAGATCAGGTAGTCGGCCGTCTCGCTTCTAAAGTGGCTAAGATACTTCGTGGTAAGTATAAGCCAAACTTCACACCTCACGTAGATTGTGGCGACAACGTAATCATCATCAATGCCAAGAAGGCTGTCTTCACTGGCAAGAAGGAAACTGATAAGGTATATACCCGCTACACTGGTTATCCAGGCGGTCAGCGTTTCAACACGCCAGCAGAACTCCGCAAGAAGCAGGGTGGTGTTGACAAGATGATTCGTCATGCTGTCAAGGGTATGCTGCCAAAGGGCATCCTCGGCCGTTCCATCCTCAACAACCTCTACATATACGAGGGAACAGAACACCAGCAGCAGGCACAGCAGCCTAAGGCTATCGATATCAATCAGTATAAATAATAAAATAGGTGGACATTAAAATACAATGGAAGTAATTAACGCAATCGGTCGCCGTAAGAGCGCTGTAGCTCGTGTATATCTCTCAGAGGGTACCGGCAAGATTACCATCAATAAGGTAGAACTCGACAAGTATTTCCCATCTGCAATCCTGCAGTATGTTGTTAAGCAGCCACTGGAGCTCCTTGAGGCTACAGAAAAGTATGACATCAAGGCTAACCTCGACGGTGGTGGCTTCACAGGTCAGAGCCAGGCTCTGCGCCTCGCTATTGCTCGCGCACTTGTCAAAATCGACGCTGAGGACAAGAAGGCTCTCAAGGCTCAGGGATTCCTCACACGTGATTCACGTGAGGTTGAACGTAAGAAGCCAGGTCGTCCAAAGGCTCGTCGTCGCTTCCAGTTCTCTAAACGTTAATATAGAGACACACTGTTTAGTATCTAAACCATTGAGACTCGCGGCGTGATGCCGTGGCTACCCGATGGTTGTGATTCTGACAAATCATAAAAAAGAACGTAAACAAACTCATTAAAAAAAGAAAACAAAATGTCAAGAACAAATTTTGATCAGTTGCTTCAGGCAGGTTGTCATTTCGGACACCTCAAGCGTAAGTGGAATCCAGCTATGGCTCCTTATATCTTTATGGAGCGCAACGGCATTCATATCATCGACCTCAACAAGACTGTTGCAAAGGTTGACGAGGCTGCTGAGGCACTGAAGAATATTGCTAAGCAGGGTAAGAAGATCCTGTTCGTCGCTACTAAAAAACAGGCTAAGGACGTTATTGCCGAGAAGGCACAGAGCGTAGGTATGCCATACGTCAACGAGCGCTGGGCTGGTGGTATGCTCACCAACTTCCAGACTATCCGTAAGGCTATCAAAAAAATGGCGAACATCGACAAACTTACTTCTGACGGCACATACAGCAACCTCTCTAAGCGTGAGTTGCTCCAGATCTCTCGTCAGCGTGCTAAGTTGGAGAAGAACCTCGGTTCTATCGCTGACCTCACACGTCTGCCTTCTGCTATTTTCGTAGTAGATATCGAGAAGGAGCACATCGCTGTTAAGGAGGCTCATCGTCTCGGCATACCTGTATTCGGTATCGTTGACACCAACGCTAATCCTAACGCTGTTGATTTCGCTATCCCAGCTAACGATGATGCAAAGGACTCTGTTGACGTAATCCTCTCTGCTTGCTGCGATGCTATCAATGAAGGCATCCAGGAGCGTAAGGTAGAGAAGGCTGACGACAAGGCTGCTGCAGAGCAGGAGGATAAACCAAAGGCTAAAGCTGCCAAGAAAGTAGCAGAAGCTGAGGCACCTGTAGCTGAGGAAGCTGCACCTGCTGAGGAAGCTGCCACAGAAGAGGCAGCACCTGCTGCTGAGTAATTTTCAATATTCAATTTTTAATTTTCAATAAAACGAAAATATGGCTATAACAATGGAAAGCATCAAGACCCTCCGCGCTATGACTGGCGCAGGTCTTGCTGACGTAAAGAAGGCGCTGACAGAGGCTGACGGCGACATGGACCGTGCAAAGGAGATTCTCCGTGAGCGTGGACAGGCTATCGCTGCTAAGCGTTCTGACCGTGAGACAGCTAATGGCTGCGTACTCACAAAGAGCGAGAACGGTTTCTCTGCTATCATCGCCTTGAAGTGTGAGACAGACTTCGTTGCTAACGGAGCTGACTATATCAAGTTGACACAGGAGATCCTCGACGCTGCTGTTGCTGCTAAGGCTAAGAGCATCGATGAGATCAACAACCTCACCCTCGCTAACGGTCAGACCGTTGCTGCTGCTGTAGTAGAGCGCTCTGGTGTGACAGGTGAGAAGATGGAGCTCGACGGCTACTCTTACCTTGAGGGCGAGAATGTTTCAGTGTACAACCACATGAAGAAGAACACTCTCTGCACAATGGTTCAGACCAACAAGGCAGCTGAGGAGCAGGCACACGTTGTTGCTATGCAGGTAGCAGCTATGAAGCCAGTAGCTCTGAGCGAGGCTGACGTTGATCCAAAGATCATCGAGGAAGAGAAGAAGGTTGCTGCTGAGAAGACAAAGCAGGAGCAGGTTCAGAAGGCTATCGACAACGCACTGAAGAAGGCAGGTATCAACCCAGCACACGTTGACTCTGAGGATCACATGGAGTCTAACATGGCTAAGGGTTGGATCACTGCTGAGGACGTTGCTAAGGCAAAGGAAATCATCGCTTCAGTTCCAGCAACTGTTAACATCCCTGAGCAGATGCTCGCTGGTATCGTTAACGGTCGTGTGAAGAAGTTCTACAAGGAGTCTTGCCTGCTCAACCAGGAGTTCATCCAGGACAGCAAGATGTCTGTTGCAGACTACCTCAAGGCTGCTGACAAGGACCTCACAGTGGTTGCGTTCAAGCGCTTCAGCCTCCAGGCAGACTAATTCTAAGTTTTCAACAAAACAATATCTATATCAAGCGTCAGTGCCAACGAAAGGCGCTGACGCTTTTTTCATTCGAACCTTTGAACCTTTTGAACCTTTGAACTAAAATGAAAATATTCGCCGTGGGCATGAACTATGCCCAGCACAATAAAGAGATAAAAAATGCGTTATTACAACAGGGCGTGGGCTCGGCTGATGATGACAAGGGGCGTGCGCCCGTCATATTCACCAAGGCTGACAGTTCGCTGCTGAAAGACGGCAAACCGTTCTTTGTGCCAGACTTCATGGGACGCATAGACTACGAGACAGAGGTTGTGGTGCGCATCAGCCGCTTAGGAAAGAGCATCGACAGAAAATTTGCACACCGCTACTATGATGCCGTCACGCTGGGTATCGACTTCACTGCTCGCGACCTCCAGAAACGTCTGCGCGAAGAAGGGCAGCCTTGGGAGATAGCCAAAGGATTTGATGGTGCTGCAGTGATAGGTGAGTGGATAGAAAAAGAGAAACTGTATTCGCCTGACAAGACGGGAGACAATGAAGGCATACAGGCTCTGCACTTCCGCATGGAGATGAACGGCGAGATAAAGCAACAGGGATGCACCTGCGATATGCTATGCTGTGTAGATAGCCTCATCGAGTATATCTCACGTTTCTTCACCCTTAAGACGGGCGACCTTCTCTTTACGGGAACTCCTGTCGGTGTAGGCCCTGTGAAGCCTGATGATCACATCATCGGATATTTAGAAGAGCGCAAGGTGCTGGACTTTTATTGTAGGTAGAGTGTATAGGCTACGCATACATATTATAATTATCATGTTGCTGACGGTGGTCACATCCTCGGCAAGTGAGCAAGTATTGTCTTCTTCTAAGGACTTTGTCAATCTCAACGCTGATGAGATGAAGATTGACAGCACCCTGCCTGAACAGTCATGTTTTTTTCCTCTACCAAAGAACTATCGCGACTCTTCGTATGCCGTAAAACTGCTCTACCCTGAATACTTACCTCTCACACGTAAAGAGATACGTCGATACAAACGCCTGCAGAAAGACACTCCTGCCACTCCAAAGATAGAGTATGTATATGCTCGCGAACGCACAGAGAATCAGCTATATGCATACTTTACGCCTATCGTAAAGCAGAATGGGAAATACTACTATATCAGTTCTTACAAACCCACTCTGGTAAGTTGGAAGGATAACGATAACGATAACCATAACCTTAACGATAACCTTAACTCTCTCGACTTAGGTTTTGAGGACGCTGATATAACGACCAGCGCCGATGCTTATGCAGCAAACTCCGTACTCAGCAGTGGCAAGTGGGGCAAAATCCGTGTTTCTTCCACTGGCATATATCGACTTACCGCTGACGTGATACGCAAAGCCGGATTTACTGATATGTCCAAGGTGCGCATCTATGGTTACGGAGGCAACATCGTACCTGAAACACTCACACAAACATGGATAAAGGCTCATGATGACCTGCAAGAAGTTCCCACGTTTACCTCTGGCGGCGAGAAGTATTTCTATGCTTATGGTCCTGTATCATGGACATCCAACACTACCACAAAACGCACAAGAAACCCTTACTCTGACTACGGATACTACTTTATAACGGAGAGTGACGGCACCAGCAGTGAAACCACAGAGGAAGCCCTGCGCGCCATGGTGGCCAATAGCACCGACAGTCATCACTATCTGTATGAAGTCGATGACTATGCATGGACAGAAATGGGCAGAAAACTTGTTGATGCCAAGCCTATCGCTTCTGGCGCATCACGAGTTTATAATATCCTCGTACCAGCCAGCAGTACTAATGTGGAGGTGGCCGTAAATCTCACGGCTGGTTCGGCATGTTCTGCATCGGTTACCACCATCGACCCAGAGCAGTCCTACTCCTACTCTTTTAACGGCATGTCTTCGACATACGAACTTGTACGCGATTTTGGTTCTATATTCGACTTCGATGCCTCTATTCTTGAGAAATGTGACAAAGATGCTTCAGGCAATTTCATACTCCCCATAACAATAGCATGCAATTCTGGTGGGCCACTGCGCCTTGACTACATTTCTGCTGCATTTGATGGTACAGCAGAGGTGCCGGAACTGACCTCCGCCAACTACCCCGCAGCGGAGTATGTACATAACATCACCAACCAAAATCATCATGCCGATGCCTCTGCCGACCTCATCATAATTATACCTACATCGCAAAAATGGTACAGCCAAGCGAAACGTCTCGGCGAACTGCATGTAAAAGAAGAGGCCTCATTTGGCAATACATACACCTATAATATAGTACCTGCTGATGAACTCTATAACGAGTTCTCAAGCGGCACGCCTGACGTATCGGCCTACAAGCGCTATCTCAAGATGTTCTATGACCGTGCCAACAGCACCTCTGCGACAGCCTCAAGTAAAATGCCACAGTCTGTACTGCTCTTCGGTGCCTGTCGCTGGGACAATCGCCTCAATACCCTGCCCACATACTCAGCTGATGACTTGTTGCTTATCTATGAAACAGAGGACTCTGAGACAACAACTTCATCTACTGGCATTGATGATTTCATTACCATACTTGCAGATGGTGTGACAGTTCATGTTGACAATACCTCTGCTGCTGTTCGTTTTGATGTTGGCGTGGGACGTCTCTGCGTCACCACTCTCTCCGAAGCCACACAAATGGTTGACAAGATAGAGCACTACATGAATAGCCGCGCATCTGGCAAATGGACTACCACCCTCGCTTATGTGGGCGATGATGACAATAATACTGGCAACAGCCACATGAGGGCTATCAATAGCAATGCCGACAACATCCTTGGCAAGAAGATGGGATTTGATGTACGCAAGGTATTGCTGGATGCCTATGAGCGTGTCGCCACCTCTACAGGTTTTCGCTACCCCACCGTGACAAAAGAGTTGATAAATTATCTCTCTACTGACGGTGCATTAGTCGTAAACTATGGCGGTCATGCCTCACCCACACAACTTTCGCATGAAAACATCCTTACGCTTACTGACGTGAAGGGACTCTCTGGCACACGCTATCCACTTATCTTTACAGCAGCATGTGAAACAATGCCCTTTGACCAGACGAAAGAAAGTCTCGGAACTGAGGCTGTGCTGAATACCAATGGAGGTGCTATAGCTTTTGTAGGAACGCTACGAACCGTATATGCCAGCTACAACGAAGCTCTCGACTATGCCTTCATGGACTATCTGCTATCATCCGACTATAACGGCGTGCCTGTAACAATCGGCGAAGCTCTTCGCTTGGCAAAAAATCAGGTTGTGATAAGTGGTCGTGACCGCACCCTCAACAAACATCAATATCACATATTCGGCGACCCCGCCGTACGTCTTGCCGTACCACGCTATAAAGTTGTTATAGACAATATCAACGGAGAGAGCTGCGATGATGATAACACCGTAGAAGCGAAAGCCAATGCTGTGACAAACGTCAAGGGACACGTTGAGACATTTGACGGCACACCGCTCACTTCATATAACGGTTCTGCTGTCATCACCGTCAAAGATGCCCTTGAGAGCATCACAACACGAAACAACGACGGAGAGTCGCAGATAACTTACAACGACCGCCTTAACACCATGTACAAGGGGTCTGCGGTTGTCAGCAATGGTGAGTTCTCATTCACCTTCCGCGTAGGAAGCGAAATACTTGACAATGGCTGCAATGGGTTAATCAGTGTATTTGTCATGAACGCTAACGATGCCACATCAGCATTCGGAGAATCTCGGAGCATACTCTTCACTGGTGAGGAAGAGGTGGAGAACGATGGTGAGGGACCGGAAATACGCCTGTATCTCAACTCTCCATCATTTACAAGTGGTGGTACAGTGGGCAAGACACCTTATTTATATACCACTTTG
>JAGCPC010000071.1 GCA_017642485.1 Prevotella sp.
AATGTTGAAAGTTGAAAGTTGAAAGTTGAAAGTTTGAAGGTGCTGTTCACAGCTGCCATCCACCGTTCGTTACTCTCCCATTGGTCTGTACTCGCAGCGCCATAGAAGGTATTTGCCTCGTATGGCTTATAACTGTATCCTGCCTGCCAGTTAAGGTTAAACGATGAGTTTTGAGGTTTCAACGCTCCCTGATAAAACAGTTTTGTCGATGCAAAGGCGCTATTGTCTGTTGCTCCGTCGCTACGTGAGTAACCTGCACTAAACGTGTTCGCTACGTTTTCTGTAGCCACACTCGCCCTACCGTTTGCACCAAAGTACCCATACGAACCACCTTCAACACCTACCAGCCCTTGAACCCCTCTTGAACTCTCTTGAACTAGCGAAGCGTTTGAACCGAGCTTTAGCTCCCTTGAACTCTCTTGCACCGTCACAATATTCACAGCCCCATTAAAGGCACTCGTGCCATACACCCTCGACGCGGCGCCTTCTATTATCTCTATGCGCTCTATGTCGCCAGGCGATACGGGGAAGTCAGCCGAAAGATGTCCTGTGTGGGGTGAGGAAATGTTGACTCCATTAAGAAGAATGGTAATCTGGTCAAAATTTCCGCCTCTTACCGAGATGTCCGCCTGTACACCATAGCCACCGCGCTGACGGACATCCACGCCTGTGGCTAATTTCAATACGTCGTTGATACTCTCCACCGCCGCACGCTCTATGTCGTCGCGTGTAATGACAGTGACGATTTTTGCAGCCTCCGACAGTGTCAGTGGTGCCCTGGAACCTGTCACCACGACCTCGTCGAGTTTCAGTTCCTTGCGTCCCAGGCTGTCATCAGCAAGTGCCTCATTGGTGCTTATGCCCTCTGCCTTGGCATTGGAGAGCATGGCAACGCTGAGGGTGCCGATGAGTACCTCCTTTCCAAGCACGGAGAACAGGCTGTAGCCCTTTCTCGAAAAACGCTTGAAACGAAGTGCCTTGCGGCGCATTCCATCTGTTGTCTTTTGCATTTTGTTTGTTGTTGTTACATAAAAAACGCTATGTCACTTTTATTATGGCATAACGTCAATTGCAAATTTTGCAATCACCCGCAAAAGTACTAATAATAGTTGAATTGTCAAAATAAAAGACTAATAATTTGGTGGTTTTATAAAATATCCTTAACTTTGCAAAGTATGTATTATGCTGAAGCATAACTTTTAAGAAAAAGAAGTTCTTATGAAGAATATCATCACCCTCACACTCGCCATGCTCACCACATTGGGAGCTGGAGCTCAAAGCAAGTTAAGTTCTCAGATCACTGACATGCTCCATAGCGTCAGTCAGCAGATTGCCTACGCACATCAAGGACAGGTAATGAGTAAGTCTGTCACTGCCGATGTATGTCCTGTTGACACTACTGCCATACTTAACGATATGGTTGTCAGTTTCAATGCCGACGGCACTGTCAATACCGTTGATGTCATAGCATGGTTGGCTGAGGGAGCCTCATGCCCCACCTCTGCACTCACTTCCAGGGGCATCATCGTCAATGACGAGGCTTTAGGAGCTGTATTTCTCACCGTACCAGTAGAGCAACTCGACTTCTTGGAGACACTTGAGGAGTTTACCACCCTCAATGCCAACAGCGTCAACCACATCAACAATGACAGGTCACGCTACCTTATCAATGTAAGCAATGTCAACGGCATCGACAACGAGACATACACCTTCGACAAACCCTATACAGGCAAGGGTGTCGTAGTGGGAATCATCGACACTTCCATCGACTACAACCATATTGCGTTCATGGACAGCGACGGCAACAGTCGTGTAAAGAAAGTCGTTGACTATAGCACTGGCACTGAGAATGTCGTGACATCTCCTGAAGCCATCGCCGCCCTCACGTGGGATAAGTACAGTGGCAGCGACGACAAGTCACACGGCACTCATGTAGCGTGCTCTGCTGCTGGTTCCTATGTCGCTTCTACAGTTGACTACTCTCCATATTCACGCAACCTAATGGGCATGGCGCCAGAGGCAGACCTCGTGCTGTGTGGTCTCACCAGTCTCTACGACGCGAGAATCCTCAAGGCTACCAAGGCGATTGTTGCCACTGCCGAGGAACTTGGCGAACCCTGCGTCATCAACATGAGTTTCGGAACCTCAGGCGGATGGCATGATGGCAAGACCAATATCAATTCTGCTATCGATGCAGTAGCCGGTAAGGGTGTCATAGTATGTATGTCAACAGCCAATGATGCCATCTACAAGTGGAACGTTGACAAGACCATTCCTACCGATGGCGACATGAAGATAGTGCTCTCCAAGACTGGTTCTGTCTCAAGCAGTGAGACCATCTATATCCCCGCTCAGACACTGACGTTCTATGTACCCAACTGTACCAACACATCACACGTCACCCCATCCTTTGAGGTCGTTGACTCGCTGACAGGTGCATATACCACACTCGCCACAGCACCGCTGAAGAATACGTCAGGCACCATCTACACTCCCAGTTTGTCATTCTCCAAAGATGCGTCGCATGGTGGATGGCTCAAAGCCTCATTGTCTCTTCCCAAGACCTACTTTGAGAGCAACAGCAAGTTCCTCGTCATCAAGGTTCACAATGCATCTGGCGCCGACCTTCGCGTATATGCCACGTCTAGTGAAAAGAATCGCAATGACTTCCTCTTTACCGACATTCCAAGCTACGATTATGACAAGGGTACTGCCGATATAAGTATCAACAATTCTTGTAGCGCTGATAATTTCATCTCGGTAGGAGCATATAATCAGTCACGCTCATTCAAGTCTTATGCAGGCAATTCATACTCATTCTCCATAGCACAAGCAGGTGACAAGAACTGCACTGCCATCTTCTCAAGTTATGGTAAGGATGATCACGGCAAGGCGCATCCCGATGTCATAGCCCCAGGCGTTGCAGTGACCTCAGCCTACAACTATTACAACCCCACCTACGTTGATGCCACCTCATCTGACTGGGTAAGTACATTAAAAGGCAATGGCACGGCTCTTATCGCAGCATACCATACCGATGATGCTAACGGCAAGAACCACTTCTGGTATGTCACCAACGGCACCTCTATGGCGACGCCTATCACCACTGGCACCGTAGCCCTCTGGCTACAGGCTTATCCTGACCTCACCCCCGACGACGTTCGCAATGTCATAGTGCAAACCTCACGCACCGCTGTTGACGGTGCCGACATCAATATCTCCGCTGGCAACACTGAGCAAAACTATCTGCAGCTCGGCAACGGACTCCTCGATGCCGAGGCTGGTTTGCAGTATGTCATCGACAACTACGTCACCCCTACGGGAGTCTGCTCTGTCTCTGGCGATGCCGACAAGGCTTCATCCGTCGCTAAACGACTCATCAACGGGAATATCATCATTCATAAAAACGGCAAATATTATAGCACTGCTGGTCAACTTATCAAATAAAAAAACTCAACTTCAATCATGGCATATCAGGAAGTTACGACAACGGGATATGGTACGCGGGTAGGCAATTCCTTCAAGGCTATCGGCGCAGGTTTTATACTCTTCTGCATCGGCACAGTGTTGCTATGGTGGAATGAGGGGCGCGCCGTAAAGACAGAGAAGTTGCTCGACGAGGCAGGCAACGCGTATGTCGAGATGACAGACCCCAACAAGAAAGACGCCTCTCTGGAGGGTGAACTGATATGCGGCACAGCACTTGCCACCACCGAGGACTCCCTCAGCGACTCACAGTTTGGCATCGGCACCAAGGCGATAGCCCTGCGCCGTAGCGTAGAGTACTATCAGTGGGTAGAGCATACTCAGGAGAAGCATGAAGACAAGATGGGCGGCAAGGAGGTCACCACTACCACCTACACATATTCCAAGGAGTGGGTCAGCAGTCCCATCGAGTCGGCATCGTTCCATGACCCAGCCTACCAAAACAAGAATATGGTGCTTACCACCCTCGACGACGCCGAGCAATATGCCGAGAATGTCTCCTTCGGAGCCTACAAACTCAGCGAGAGCCTTATCCGTTACATCTCATCTAATGAGCCCCTTGACGTTGCTATCAGCGAAGACCTCCTGAAGCAACTCGATAAAACCACACGCATAGCATACGAACGTTTCCATGGTACAGGCAAGCAAGCAGAGCAGCTTGCCGAGACAGCAGTCCTTACCGACTCGGCAAAGGTTGCTGCTGACTCTCTTCAGGCTATCAACGACAGTCTCATAGCCAATGCCGAACACAAGAAGGATCTGGACTACATACATCAGGCAGGCAGCGTGCTCTACTTCGGCCGCGTGCCTGGCTCTCCTGAGATTGGCGACGTTCGTGTGACCTTCGAGAAGGTCGTGCCCGCCAAGGTCACCGTGATGGCAGTCGTTGATGGCGACAGCTTCAAACCCTTCAAGGCAAAGAACGGCAAACGTTTCCAAACTCTCGTGATGGGCAAGAAGAGTGGCGATGAGATTATCGATGCCGAGAAGGAGGCCAACACAATGCTGTCGTGGATACTCCGTATCATCGGTGTACTCTTGGTTATCGGTGGTCTGAGAGGTATCTTCGGATTTATGGAAACACTCCTCAAGGTCGTACCATTCGTTGCCAATATCTTCGGATGGGGCGTAGGCATCGTCTGCACGGTGATAGGTCTGGTATGGTCACTCATCATCATAGCGCTGGCATGGCTCTTCTACCGTCCTTTGCTTGGCATCACCCTCTTAGCCCTGTCAGGCTTCCTTATCTGGGTCTTCGCCTTCAAGGGAAAAGACAAGCTGAAAGAACTTGCAGCTTCACGAAGACAGTAAAAGCGGCGATTATCATAGACTAAACGAAAAGCGGTGCTCGGAAATTCCGAGCACCACTTATAGTCTTCGTCATCGTTTTCGTCTTCGTCTTCGTAGCGAAACTTTTCGTTATTCAAACCTCCAAAGTTTGAATCTTCTCCACACCCAGTGGTACACTCGGAACACAGGTTCCCACAACACCTCCGACGGGTAGTTCCACAGGAATCTCGCATTATGTCTAAATCTGGCAAAGGCATACGAAGCACCACGATACTCCATCGACCCATTTGTCGTCTCCGCCCAGTTATAACGCTCATCAAACTTTCCGAAGTTTCCCCCTGTCATTATCTCCTCCAGCAATTTCTTCCCCCTCTTCTCATCAGGTTCCCACAGCATCCTCTCTCTCTGCATCGCAAATACCTCCTGCAGCACATACATCACTGCCCCAGCAAAGCCCTCCAGTCCCAACTTTTTTATTAGTTCCAAAGTTCCGAAGTTCAATGGTTCAAGGTCAAGGTTAGGATTAGGATTAGGGTTAAGGTTATGGTTAACGTTAAGGTTAAGGTTATCGTAGCAGGCCTTGCCCTGCGTATCGTAGGAGCTCCGCTCCGTATCGTAGCGTAGCGTAACGTACGAAGTTATCACGAAGTAATAGTCAAGAAGTTGCCTCAATCCTATTCCCTCTTCGAATATATGCTTATACAAATGCAGCAGTTGAAACACCACATTAAACTCCACTGACGGGATCCTGTACCCATTATACACCTGAAACCTTTGAACTTTTGATACTTTTGAACTTTTGCCTTCTTGCCCCTTTCCTTTAGGGAGGGTCGGGGTAGGCTCTTGTCTAAACCATCTTTGTAGTACCCCATTCCTAAACGGATTATACAACCACGTCGGCCTATAATGCACCTCCACGGCAGTACCCTTCAGTATCGGGAAGTCCATGTTATGGTAATACACATACTCCCCCTTCTTCACACTCAGACAGAACTCCACCACCGCCCTTACGGGATGTTTCTGTCGCGCTTCGCGCTGGTTCAAAATTATCGTAGCCGAAGGCGTATCGTAGGGCTGTAAGCCCGTATCATAGGAACTCTGCTCCGTATCGTAGCAGGGTTTGCCCTGCGTATCGTTAACGTTAAGGTTAAGGTTAGCGTTATGGTTATGGTTAAGGTTATCGTTAAGGTTATCGTTAAGGTTAAGGTTAGCATTATGGTTATGGTTAAGGTTATCGTCTTCGTTTTCGTAGCATGGCCTCACCCACACATCAATATCCCCTGTTCCTCTCAGTCCCTGCAGATGCTCTGGATAGTATGCATAGTTTCCCTGTCCCTTCAATATTACGCAGTCAAAGCCATTCCTCTCGAAGAATCTGCTCACCTGCACACACTCCGCCGACACCTTTGCATTCTGCTCCCTTATCTTGTCAGCCTTCACAGCCCACTGCCTTATCCTCCTCCCTGGCGGCAACTGTTCCTGTGGCAGGCGCTCCACCCCAGCGAAGCCTATCCCTACCATCGTCTGCCTCTTGCACTCGTCATACATCTCCTCCCACTCATCAGGAGACAATGTACGCGACAACTTGTCGCGATTCCCTATCGCCACCTGCAGCAGTTCAAAGAATGGTATTTTCTCTTCGCTTCCTTTCATCAGTTCTTTGCCCAGAACTTCATCACCTCTTCTATTACCGGTGCCATATCGTAATACTTATACTGCGCCAGACGACCACCAAAGATTACATTCTCCTCCTTCGCCGCCAACTCACGATATTCTTCCGCCAACGCATTATTACGCTCATCATTCACTGGATAGTAAGGCTCCATTCCCTCCTTATACTCCGTAGAATACTCCTCGCTCACCACCGTCTTCGGACAGTCATACACCTCCTGCCCGAACATCTCAAAGTGCTTATGCTCTATCACTCTGGTATAAGGCACCTCATGACTCGTATAGTTCACCACCGCATTACCCTGATAGTTAGGCACATCCTCCACTCTCGTCTTGAACGATACAGTTCGCCAATCAAGTTTTCCTAACCTATAATCAAAGTACTCGTCTAAAGCACCAGTGTAAACCACCTTGTCAAAAGCCTCCCTAAATCCCTCTGTCTTTTTAAGTTCCCTAAAGTCGATGCCAGTTCGACATTCGACTTGAGAAAGCAGTCCACCGATAAGTTTATTATATCCTCCTATCGGAATGCCCTGATAACGGTCATTGAAATAATTGTTATCATACACCAGTCGTACTGGCAGACGCTTGATGATGAAAGCAGGAAGTTCCTTGCAATCTCTGCCCCACTGCTTCTCCGTATATTCCTTTATCAGTTTCTCGAATATATCCTTGCCTACCAACAGCAGCGCCTGTTCCTCAAGGTTCTGAGGCACATACTCCCCATTAACTATGAACTGTGAATTGTGAACTGTGAATTGCTCTAGCACTTGTGCTCGCTGAGCCTCTATTTTCGCCTGAGCTTCTGCTGGTGTG
>JAGCPC010000072.1 GCA_017642485.1 Prevotella sp.
ACGATGCTCCGTGCCGTGCAGAATCTTCACTCCCTTTATGGTGAGCAGGTTGCTGCCTATGCCGGTGATGTCAGCCCCCATACTGTTGAGCATGTGGCATAGCTGCTGTATGTAGGGCTCGCATGCCGCATTGTATATCGTGGTGGTGCCCTCAGCCATCACTGCTGCCATGATGATGTTTGCAGTGCCTGTCACCGATGCCTCGTCAAGGAGCATGTAGCATCCCTTGAGTTGGTCTGCTTTCAGTTCAAATACCTCACGACCAGCCACGCGGCTGTATGAAGCACCGAGGTTGTGGAAGCCGAGGAAGTGCGTGTCCAACCTACGGCGTCCTATCTTGTCGCCACCAGGTTTTGCTACGGTAGCCTTGCCAAAGCGTCCCAGCAGCGGACCTATCATAAGCACAGAGCCACGCAGGCGGGCACACTTCTCGACAAACTCGTCGCTGCTGAGGTACAGCAGGTCGAGTGCGTCTGCCTTGAATGTAAACGTGCCTTTTGCGGGGTTGCTTACCTTTACTCCGATGTCTTGGAGCAGTTTTATCAGGTTGTTGACGTCGAGTATGTCGGGGACGTTGCTGATGGTCACCTCCTCCTCAGTGAGCAGCGTAGCACATATTACCTGTAGTGCTTCGTTCTTTGCTCCCTGTGGTGTGATGTCGCCTCTTAAGGTGTGGCCTCCCTCGATGATAAATGTCTCCATGGGCATCTCTCTGTTATTTCTTTTTCTTCTTGCCGTTGTTCTTGCCGATGGCACTGTCATCATTAGCCGCATTGACGTGTACGTCATCAGGCATCAGCTGTATCTTGCCATTGGTAAATCGTGCCAAGTCCGACACTACGCGTTCCTTATCGACAGAGCCAAATCCCCATGTCGCAAGGCTACGGTACATCTGTTCGGCAGTCTCCTTAGCCAGAGTGTCGCGCTCAGGTCCTTCGGGCAGTTCCTTCAGCTTGTCAAACATGCTGAAGAGCAGTTTGCCATAGTGACGCACGGGCACCTTGTTCTTGTCGTACTCTATCTTCTCAGGTGCTGTCGCCATCTTGTCCTCCTGCTCAAACTCCACAGGGTAGTCTATATCCAGACGGAAGCCGCTCATCAGTGCCAGGTGGTACCATAGCATGGGTGTGCGCTCTTTGAAACTCTGTTGGCTTGGCACCACGCGTTTCATGGTGTCGATGATGCTTTCGGCACACCTCTGTCGCTCCTCCTTGGTAGGTAGTGTGACAGCATGCTCCACCATCTGCTGTATGTCGCGTCCGTATGCCTTGAGGTGCATCTTCTCGCGCTCGGTGTTATAGTCTAATCCTTCTATATTCATTTGAACCTTTTAACTCTTGAACCGTTTAACTGTGAACTATGAACTGTGAACTATGAACTGTGAACTGTTTACAGCGCATTCAGCACCTGCTCCTTTATCTGTTCCAGTTCGTCTTTCATCTGCACCACGATGTTTTGCATCTCGGCATTGTTGCTCTTCGAACCCGTGGTGTTTATCTCTCTGCCCATCTCCTGAGCTATGAAACCGAGTTTCTTGCCCTGCCCCTGTGGTATGTCCTCGTTCATCGTATCGCGGAAATACTTCAGGTGGTTGGTCAGTCGTTGCTTCTCTTCCGATATGTCGAGTTTCTCGATATAGTATATCAGCTCCTGCTCCAGACGGTTCTTGTCATACTCCACATCTGGAATGGCCTTGAGATTTTCGGTCAGTCGCTGGCGTATCTTCTCCACGCGGCTCTCCTCGTAGGGCTCTATCTCGCCCATCAGGCGTGCTATGTTGTCCAGTTTCTCCTCAAACTTCTTTTGCAGAGCCTCGCCCTCCTGCTTGCGGAAGTCGTGCAGGTTTTCGAGTGCCTCCTTCACACATGCTGAGGCTGCCACCCACTCCTCATCCGATAGCTCCTCTATCTCCTGGCGCGATACGGCATCAGGCATGCGCATCAGCACAGGCAGTATGTCGGCGGTCTGTATGCCCAACTCCTGTGACAGCTCCTGCAGCTGTGCGTAGTAACTCCTCACAAGGGGCATGTTGACAGCCTGCGCATCGCCGGCCACCTCCTTCTCCACCCAGATGGAGAAGTCTATCTTGCCCCTGACGGCACTCTCCTGTATCATCTTGCGTATCTCCATCTCCTTCTCGCGATAGATGGGCGCTATGCGTGTAGAACAGTCTAACGCTTTGGAATTAAGCGCCTTGACCTCCACGTGTATGGTCTTGTCCTGATATTTCGCTACGGCTTTGCCGTAACCCGTCATTGATAGTATCATCTTTTTTGAAGCTAAATATTTCTGCAAAATTACAAAAAATAATTCACAATACACAATTAGTTAGCAAAAAACGCTCATCACCCAGTGTCATAATTCACAATTTTCAACTTTCAACCTTCCACTTTCAACCTTTTTTTGTACCTTTGCACCTGATTATGGCATGTATTTTACATATTGAGACGAGCACTGATGTGTGCAGCGTAGCTGTCAGCAATGACGGACTATGCCAGTTTGAGCGCATAGAACAGGGTGGCGAGAGAGGCTCACAGGCTTCAGAGAAGATTGGTTCCATGGTCGATGATGCTATGAAGAGTGTGGAGTCAGGCAAACTGAAGCTCGACGCTGTCGCTATTTCCTCAGGTCCAGGCAGTTACACCGGACTGCGCATAGGAACCTCGATGGCTAAGGGACTGGCATACGGTAGCGATGCCAAACTCATAGCAGTGCCCACCTTGCAGTTGCTTTGTGTGCCTGTGTTACTCAATGAAGAGAAGCACTTCGCTTCCCTTGCCGAGACTGACAAAGTGCTCCTTTGTCCTATGATAGATGCACGCCGCATGGAGGTGTTTGCTGCCCTTTACGATACTTCGCTCCATGAGGTGCGTGGGGTGCAGTCTGATATAGTAGATGCCGACACCTACAAGTCTTTCCTCGACCAGTATCATGTCTTTTTCTTTGGCAATGGAGCAGAGAAGTGTATGGAGGTAATCAATCACCCCAATGCCCACTTCGTGGAAAATATTCAGCCCCTTGCCAAAAACATGATGCCCCTTGCCGAGATGCGACTCCGCAAGGGACAGATGGAGGATGTGGCTTATTTTACACCCCAGTACTTTAAGGATTATCAGGCTAAACTACCAAAGAAACTGCTGTAAGATGTAAGGCTTCAGCATGCTAAGGCATAGCCATTGCTTAAAATTAACCAGTTAATTTGACGAATTAACCGGTTAATTTTGCGAATTAACTAGTTAATTTTTTATAGAAGCTAAGCTATAACAGCTGAAAGGCATGCTTTAGGCCGTAGAAAAGCTCTGCGGCCATGACCTTAGTGCTTATCTTCATGCCCGTGATTGTGCTCATGTTCGTGGCAGTGACACTCGTCCTCACCATTTAGATGACGTATGAGGGCAAAGAGCAGCAGCATGGCGAGTATGCCTGTGCAGGCCCAGTTGAACCATGAGGTATCCTCTGGGGCACAACATGCTGTCTGCATGATGGTTGGCATGAACCACTCACGTGGCATGAGGTCTATGATGTTGCCTGCTACTACGGCACCACAGATGATGGCAAAGAGGTAGAGTGCCAGGGATTTTTTGCCAAGCTGTTTGCCGATGACAAGCATGGAGGCGACGTTGCAGGCAGGTCCTGCCATAAGCAGTACGAGGGCAGAACCAGGTGTCAAGCCCTTCATGATGAGGGCTACGGCGATAGGTATAGAACCCGTAGCACATATATACATAGGTATGGCGATGGCAAGTACGAGGAGCATAGATAGAGCCGTATTGTCCTTGAA
>JAGCPC010000073.1 GCA_017642485.1 Prevotella sp.
AGATTTGAACGATTTCTCGCCGTTAGGCGACTGAGAAAACATATAGAGTGTCTCTACGAGACAGAAATTCCACAAATCGGTACAAATCGAACAAAATAAAGACGACAATTAAGGACAATTACTGACAATTACCATATTTGAAAGATTTGATTAGATTTGAACGATTTCTCGCCGTTAGGCGACTGAGAAAACATATAGAGTGTCTCTACGAGACAGAAATTCCACAAATCGGTACAAATCAAACAAAATAAAAATAAAGACAACAAAGACAACATAGGCTAACATTATAAAATTTGTAAGATTTGATTAGATTTGAACGATTTCTCGCCGTTAGGCGACTGAGAAAACATATAGAGTGTCTCTACGAGACAGAAATTCCACAAATCGGTACAAATCGAACAAAATAAAAATAAAGACAACAAGGACAACAATGAATTGTCATAAATAGTCAGGGATTGTCGATAAGATAAAGATCACGGAATAAAAAAGCGGCGCAAGACTATCCTCTCGACAGCCTTGCGCCTGAAATTTTACTACTACTAAATTGTTTATTATTTGCGAACAATCTTAGTCGAAACCTTGCTGCCATCCTTCATCTGTGCCTGCACAACGTACATGCCGGCGGGCACAGAAGCGAGGTTGCAGAACTGTGATAGCGCTGACTGCGCTACCTGCTTGCCAGACATATCGCTGACAGTGATAGAGGCTACATCACCGTAGATGATGACACCGTTGGAGGTACACATAAAATTCACAGTTCTCGGTTCACAGTTCACAGTTGAAACTCCTGTGGCTGGTGACTGAGCCTCCTCGAAACCGTTGAGGGTGAGGTCGGTGAGATAGACATCGTTGGAACCTGTGCTGTTGATACGCACGATGATAGGCTCCTCGGTCTGTGGTATGCCGTACTCTACGAAGTTGACGGTGAAGACGCGCTGGTCGAAGGTGACGCTCTCGCCATCATGCCATGAAGACTCGCCAGGACGCTTCCACTGCATCTGAAGGGTAGAGGTCTTGCCACCACCGTAGCAGTTGGAACGCATCTCGCTGAGACTTGGTACGCTGAACTCCACATACCCGCTGCTCTTGGCAATCACGTATGCACCCATGGTAGCACCGCCGTAGAGGGCACCAATCTTGGTAGGATAGGTACCGCTCTTACCATAGTAGGTAGGCAGAAGCTTATTGGCAGTTGCTGCACTGGTGACATACTGCGAGATGCTCTCAGCGAGAGTGGCATCCTGGAAGAGGTAGTCGTTGATGAGCAACTTCTTCTGGTAGCCCTTACCACCGATGGTTGTCACCTCCTCGACGTCTGGCAGTGTGCCATCGTTGACGGGAAGAGTATTGAGTTCGAAAGCGGGACGCTCCCACCCTGCCTCGTATGCGCCATAGTCGGGTGCCAATCCGTAGTAAGGCAGTGAAACGGTGAAGCTGTAGTCGTCGAGCCACTTCTCCGTGTTCTTATAATAATAGTCCTTGAATACATCGGCGCAGTAGAAGTTCTCAATAGGTGTGCCCTTATCCTCGAAGATGCTGCCCACCTTAGGACGAGCAAACTTCAGAGGGAGCTCGCCATTAGCCTGGCGTGCACTGAGAGCCGTCTCGAGGCTGATATCCTCAAACTGGTCGTCGAAACTTGGCCAATCCTTAGCACTGAGGCGTTTGTACTCCTGACCAGTCTTGGGGTCGGTACCCTTACCCATGTTGTACTGTGGTGAGAGCCCCATGAGGTCCTGCCAGTTGGTATATTCAGAGTCGGGCCACATATCGCCGAAGCGGTGGTTGGCCTCGCCAGGGTTGAAGCCGAGGCAGTTGCGCAGGTGGAAGACGGTGTTGCCTATCATCTCCACGTCGCAGTTGAAGCGGAAGTTGACCTGCTTATTGTTGAAGGCGGTACAATTGAGTATCCATGTGCCCTCGTCGTGGTTGTTCTGGTCGAAGCCGTGATAGAGGTTGTAGGCTGCTACGCAGTTGGTGAAGACATGGGCACCGTATGAGCCACCCTTGCCATCGGCAGAGCCACCGCTCTGCTTGTTGCCACCCTGCTTGAAGCCATTACCATTGACACCGATGCTGCCATCCTCGAGGTAACCGTTGTAGATAGCCCAGCAGTTGTCGATAAGACATGGATATACGGCATAGTAAAGGTCCCAACCGTCGTCGGAGTTAGCCCAGCAGCGGTCGCCGTGCCACTCATTGCCTGGTCCAGGATAGAGTTTGTTAGCAAAGCCGTCGGCATTGCCACCGTGGTCCTGTACGTCATAATTGAAATATGAGTCGCAGTTGATAATCTGGTTGTAGCGACCATAGAGGTACTTAGGGTTACGGTTGTTGCCACCGTTGCCGTCCTTGTCGAAACCGAGCTGCAGACCAGTATCGCCGCAACGGTAGAAGTTACAACGCTCCACTACGCAGTAGGAAGCCTCGAGCTTCATACCGCTGTCGGCAGCCTTGGTGATGTCGATGTCACGCCAGTACCAGTAGTCGGCATTAGGATTTTGCAGTACTCCACGGAACTGCTTTGCAGCATCGTCGCCCGTATGAGGCTGCTTGGTGAAGTCGAAGACAGGGTTGACCGATGGCTTCTTGTCCTTCTCGGTATCGTAACCGAAGACGCAGATGCGGTGGTGACGATTGCCTGAGTGGCGCACATTGATCATGTCGCTGAGCTCGTATGTGCCTGACTTCACCCACAGAGTGTCGCCAGCCTCAAGAGCCTCGATAGCGACCTTGAGGTCATTGACAGCACCACCTGGCTCAATAGTCAGTTGGCGAGCGTGGGCTCGCTCCATGGGAGCGAAAGTAAGAAGTAATAAGGAAAAAATAAAAAGTTTCTGTCGCATAAGTCTTTTATCTTTAATCTATTATCTACTATTTGATTACTTTTTTTCCATTTACGATGCTGATGCCGTTGTAGCCCTTGCTGACTTTTTGGCCAGCGAGGTTTACTGACTCGCCCCAGCCCTCTCTATGGGAGAGGGAGTTAGGGTTAAGGTTATCGTTAACGTTAACAATACCAGTAGCGGAGTTTCCCTCCTCCATTGGTTCGCCGAAGCCACCCATCATGTTGGCAGCACGGACGGTGAACTTACCACTGTTGACAGGAGTGACATTGGCACTCGTCTCAGTGCCTGCAACGATAGTGACGAAGTCGCCGTCCTGCTCTATGAGGAATGCCTTGGCTGGTTCGCTGGTAGTCCATGAGAGGCTGTTGCCTGAACGAGTGACGCTGGTAACAGCTATCTGGCGACACTCCTGGTCGGGAGTCCAGTCAGGATATACGTTGCGAAGCTGGTATTTGTCTATCTCACTTGCCTGCAGTACAGTCTCGTATGTGCCACTATCATGAGCCTTGAAGGTC
>JAGCPC010000011.1 GCA_017642485.1 Prevotella sp.
ACTACCGTGAAACGCAGTTGAAGCACATCAAAGTAGGCAATCAAGTAGAGTTTACTGCCGATGCTGTACCAGGGGTGACATATCAGGGCGAGGTAGAGTCGATAGCCGCTGGTACAGGCTCTGCTTTCTCCCCAATCCCCGTAGATAATGCTACGGGCAACTTTGTAAAAGTAGAGCAGCGTGTGCCTGTGCGCATCAAAGTGACTACCAACAATGCCGACGATGTGGCTCGTCTGTTGGCGGGTCTGAATGTAGAAACGGAGGTGATGTACTAATGGCTGGTTGGAATCCGAACCAAGGGTTCTCGATGCCCATGTTCAATCCTTGGGTACCTGAGAAAGTGCGCCCTTGGATATACTTGCTCTTCGCACTTTTCTTCCAGTTGTCGAGCGGTGTCTATTTTGGCAGTCTGCAGCAGATGGTTGGTGCTACGGGATTCACTCGTGAGGACATGGTGATGGTAGCGATGTTCGGTGTGGTGGGTGTCAATATGCCCTTCCCGTTCTTGTTCCGCTACAAACTGCGCTTCACCAATCAGCAGTTGCTCATCAATGCCGCCTGCGTGATAGCTGCGTGCAATCTGCTGTCATTGTGGCTCATCAGTAGCGATTTTGGCGAGTGGCGATTGCCGCTGCTTTGCATCATTAGTTTTATAGCAGGCTACTTCAAACTGTGCGGCACTTTCGAATGTTTCTCGAATATCCGTCTGTGGCTCTCGCCTAAGCAGGATTTCGGTATCTTCCTGCCCAGCATCTATATTGTCATCCTCACCAGCATGTCGCTCAGCAGTTGGGTTGATCAGCAGCTTATCATGATCTACGACTCATGGCAGATGATGCATTGGCTCATTATCGGGATGATGCTTGTGATAGTCCTTGTGATTTATACTTGTACTCATCCTTGGCGCATGATGCCCCATCAGGTGCCCCTTATCTCGCTCGACTGGCTGGGTTGCATCTTGGTGTCTGCTTGCATGTTGGAGGTCATCTGGTTATTCAACTACGGCGAATACTATCATTGGTATGACAGCACGTTATGGTGTGCGGTGCTCTATATGCTGCCCCTCACCATTCTCATTACCATAGGCCGTTTGACGCATATCCGTCACCCGTATCTGGAGCCGTGGATATTCCGTCGCTGGCGGTTATATCCTATCTTGGGCATGTTTCTTGTTGCCGAGATGATGAACGCTACACCGCAAGTGTTGCAGAACACACTTACTGGCGGAGTGCTAGGTTGGGGATTCACCACCACGTCGCAGTTCTCGCTGCTCGAGATACTGGGCTATGTCAGCGGTTGTGCATTTACCATCCTATGGGGCAAAGAGACGCCGAAATGGGGACCACTCCCCCGTCTGGGTTTCAAGTACACACGCCTGCTCACCGTGGGTTTTGCCTGTCTGCTCGCCTATCAGGTATTGATGTATTTCTGCGTCTCGCCTGTGCTCAATCTGGAAAGGATGTGGCTGCCCACCTTCTTGCGCACATTTGGCTACAGCATCTTCTTTGCCACGATGACGCTCTACCTGAAGGACCTCATCGAGTTTCCCTTCTTCTTTCATGCGCTCACCATCTCAGGCTTCATCCGCAACGGTGTAGCTGAGTCAATGTGTTCAGGCATGTATAGCTATGGTCTGCGCCATCAGGTAGCCGATACGCTCAGTCGAGGTCTGCACACCGACTATCAGAACATCCTCATGGTGGCTGTTAAGGAGATGTTTGGCGTGATGTGCATCGTCGGCACTATCGTCCTGCTGCTCATGCTGCTCTACGATGTCCAACCCGTGCGTAGCACCATGAGCAAGATGCCGAAACTGAAAAACCTGGGCAACATCATCGTAAGGCAGTTGCATGGCAAACAAATGTTAAATACAGCGCTCCATCCATCTTAAAAAATCGAAAAAGTGATGCTCTGTAACGTTCGTAAAATCGACTTTTTTTGTTAATTTTGTGCTTGGAATTTTATCCTAAATTATCATTTTATAAACAAAAAGAATTATGTCAAAGACAACAGAAGTTCAGATTGAGAAGAGTCGCAACCTTATTGAAGGTTTGCGCCGTCATGTAAGAGAAATGGGTGAAAGAGGTATCTCAAACACAGAGATTAACGAGATGGAGAAGACAGTGGCAATGCTTACTGATGCCAATGCCGAGGTTGACCGCCTGCGTGCAGAGCTAACACCCAAGGTGAAGAAGATGAACGACCTGATGACAATCGTCAAGGCCTCTTACGCAGAATCGAAGAAGACCCTGAAGGGTTACTATCCGCAGGAACGCTGGCCAGACTACGGAATTCCAGATAAACGGTAATCTCATCGAAGATTAAGGAAAAGGGGGCAATACGGCTCCCTTTTCCTTTACCTGGTCTTTTTTTATCCGAAACAAAGTGCTTCTTCAACGATTTCTATGTCTGGCATGGTGCAAAATCATCAACTAAATCAGTTGTGCGATTGCTTCCACATGCTTGCCTTCGTAGAAACGAGGCTCGAAGACGGGATTGTATTTGAAATCACCAAAGCGTAACAGCTGAAGGCCACAGAACTGATGATCATCACTCAGGCTGAGTTCCAGACGGAAATTGCCGTTAACTCCAGCCACGGGTTTGCCCTTCTGCACGATGTCAGCAGCCATCTTGTCAAAGGGCATCTCCAGCAGGCGCTCCAAACGCTCTCCCTCAGAGGGGCTATATTCCAGTATGTAGGCCTTAACCTGGCTATGAGTAGGCGTATAGATGGCCTTGGTTGAAAACAATGATTTTTTAATCTCGATATGCGGATATGCGGAGAGGGCAGCAGCCATCTCCAACTGTTTGATACTTGACATAGTTGTTACTTTTTATAAATAATGTGAATTGATTTTGTGTGTCCCTGTGGTAACAGACAACTACGTCAACGAATGATGTGCCTCAGCGCGATGACATAGTAGTCGCTCGAGGCCGACA
>JAGCPC010000074.1 GCA_017642485.1 Prevotella sp.
CTCTCCTCCCCTGCAGGGGGAGGCTGGGAGGGGGCAGACCTTGCCTGTCGCCTCCAATCCTGCGGCATTCAGGCACTCACCATTCATGGCAGGACGCGTGCACAGATGTACACTGGCGACGCCGACTGGACACTCATCAAGGCTGTCAAGGACAACCCCGACATCCATATACCTATCATAGGCAACGGCGACATCAAGTCACTCGACGATGCTGACCATTCTTTCGACACATACGGCGTAGATGCCGTGATGATAGGCAGAGCCACCTTCGGACAACCCTGGATATTCTCACGTGAGGCAACAGAAACGATGACCGTCGCCGATAAAATCGACGTTTTATTGGAGTTACTGCATATCAACATCGACTACATAGGTGACGAACTAAAGGCTATCCTCCACACCCGTCGTCACCTCGCCGCCTCACCTATCTTCAAAGGAATACCAGACTTCAAGTCCACACGCATAAAAATGCTGAGAGCTAATACGGTGGAGGAACTTGAATCTATACTCAAGCCCCTCTCCCTAACCCTCCCCCAAATGGGAGGGAACAAAAATGCAATAACATAATTTATCCTTTTACAATACATCTATGAATAGTCAAGAGCATACAATGTCCCCATTTGGGGGGACCACAGGGGGGGCCGTTTCCGTAATAAAGGTTGGAGGTGCCGTAGTTGAAGATCCATCTCAACTCACTACCCTCCTCGATAACTTCGCCGCCATCCCTGGCAAGAAGATATTGGTGCATGGAGGAGGCAGGCGTGCCACAAAGGTTGCAGCACAACTGGGTATAGAGAGCCACATGGTGGGTGGTCGCCGCATCACCGATGCCGAGATGCTCTCTGTCGTTACTATGGTATATGGCGGACTGGTCAACAAAAACCTCGTGGCACAGTTGCAGGCAAAGGGTGTCAATGCCCTCGGACTCACTGGTGCCGACATGGATGTGATACGTTCGCACAAGCGTCCGCTAAAGAAGGTACGCATGGACGATGGAACCGATGAAATGGTCGATTTTGGATATGTCGGTGATGTTGACCGAGCTGACGGCAAGCGCCTCGCTCAGTTGCTCGACAGTGGTGTCATCCCTGTCGTTGCTCCCCTCACCCACGATGGCAACGGCAACATTCTCAACACCAATGCCGACACTATGGCGAGCACCGTCGCCAAGGCACTCGCCGCATACTACGATGTCACCCTCATCTTCTCTTTCGAGAAAAAAGGCGTACTCTCCAACCCCGACGATGACGACAGCGTGATACCTGTCATCACCCACGAGTCATATAAGCAGTACGTGGAGGACGGCACCATCTCCGGCGGCATGATGCCAAAGATAGAGAATGCCCTCGATGCCGTCGATGCAGGAGTGAAGAAAGTGGTGATAACGCTCGCAGAAAACATAAATAAGGAAGACTGTGGCACAGTCATAAACTGAAACTATAGTTACTATAGCCACTATAGTTCCTATATCCATGCTTGACATAAAACGAGACATATTGCCCCTCAAGAACATCATGTACCGCCTGGCACTGAGGATAACCCTCAACAGTCAGGAGGCAGAGGATGTAGTGCAGGATGTCATCATCAAGCTATGGAAACAACAGTCAGGAGGGGGTTCCATCGACAACCTCGAGGCATACACCCTCCGCATGGTGCGCAACCTCGCCCTCGACCGTCAGCGCATGAAGGTCAACCAAACGGAAAACATCGATGGAATGGACTTTTCTGGTACCTCGTCCGTAGAAGATACCATAGAACAAGACGAGCGTATCGACAGCATACGCCAGGCAATGGCGCAGTTGCCGGAGAAACAACGCATCGCCATGCAACTCCGCGACTTCGAAGGTCGCTCCTACAAGGAAATCGCCGACATCATGGAGATATCCGAAGACCAAGTGAAAGTCAACATCTTCCGTGCCCGCCAAGCAATAAAGCAATTCATAGTTCAAGAGAGCTAAAGCTCAGTTCAAACGCTCGCTGGTGCGAGCTTGTTCAAAAAGTTCAAGTCGCTTCGCTGGTTCAAGACAAGTTATTGTAGCGACAAAGTCGCGTATCGTAGCAGGGCTTGCCATGCGTATCGTAGGGCTTAAAGCCCGTATCGTAGCGAAGCGTATCGTGAGGGCATCGCTCTCTTTGTTAACTTCTTTTAACGCAGCAGGCTGTAACTTTTCATACCACTCATACGTCGTATGTTTGGACGAGATTAAAAAGTTTTCGTTTTCGTAGTCACCGTTCAGGTGACGTTTCGTAGGTGCCCTGCACCGTTTCGTAACGAAGTTTATATGATGGACTACAAGTACATAGAACAGTTGCTCGACAAGTACTTCGAGGCGCAGACAAGCCTCGGAGAGGAGCAGATACTCCGTGCATTCTTTGCACAGGAGGATGTACCCGTGCACCTATTACCTTATCGCGAGTTCTTCACCTACCAGAACTTCGGCAAGCTCCGAGCTTGCTCGCCTGAGCACCTACTGGAGCGCAAGAACGCCGAGAGCCTCGGCAGCGACTTCGATGAGAAGATACTCGGCATCATCGGTGAAGGCAAGACAGAGGAGCCTCATCACGTAGTGGCACGCAAGGTATCACTCAACAAACGCCTGCGTCCGCTCTACAAGGCAGCAGCATGCGTAGCCATCGTCCTCTCCATAGGTCAGGCAGCACAGATGCCTTATTACAAGTCGGAGGCAGAACAGCAGGAGAGCCTCGCACGCTCACTCGAGCAACTGCAGCAGATACAAAAAGACAAGAACGCCGTAGCGCAGGGAGACTCGCTGATTAAAATTGAAAAATTGAAGATTGAAAATTGAAAATTGCGATTACAGTTAGCCACACTTGACTTCGCACAAATCATAATTTTCAACTCTCAACTCTCAATTCTCAACTCGATACAATTTTCTATGCTTTAAAATATCCTAAACGATCTAACAATCAATTAAAACAGCAAAGTCCGGAAGCTGTGAAGCCAACGGAGAAGTCGCTAAAAGATGCATTGCAATCTTTACGACATAAGGGAAGACCCTCAGCACACAAGTTGGTGGTCTTCCTTTTGTTTTATCATCGCATTTCATCGCATCACTCGTTAATCTTACCTAAATGGCACCCGTTTTTGCAAAAGAATGTTAATCTTTGAACTATAACGGCTATATTCTTTTCTATTATTCTTACCTTTGTAGCCGACATACATAGTATATACGCATACGCGCATACCCAATGTGCACTAACTGAACGAAAAACAAAGAAAGGAAGTATGACAACGACTATGATAAAACTCCAATACAAAACAACATCACTACTACTGATGGCTGCCACCTTCTTCTTGGTGGCGTGCTCCGATGATATTGATAACGGAAGCGTTAACAATAGCGGACGCGAAATAACCTTCACCACCAACGTGAGCACACTGAGCAAAGCCACTACCTTCAACAGCAATACCGACTTGCAAACCGAGGGCAGCTTTAGTTGCTTCGCCTATCCTGCCGAGGCCACCAATGCGTACTTCGATGATACAGACGTAACATGGGTGAAAGCTGAGGGCAAATGGAAATTCGCCAACAGTTTTGTGCACTACTGGCCAGGCATAAGCCACCTCGACTTCTTTGCCCACATGCCAGCAAACAAACCTGCATACATCACTTCCCTAACCTACACTACAGCACGCCATCCGCAGTTTGTATGCACAGGTTTGCCTACAACGATTGTGGGACAGGCAGCTGCCAAGGAATTTGTTTGCGCTATGGCTATCAACAAGAACCAGGAGAACAGCGTCCCAAGCGGTGTAAGCATGCAGTTCAAGCACCCATTCGCTATACTGAAATTCAAGCTCGACCCCACATCAGGCGTTGGTATAACCATAAACTGGGTAAGAATAGAAGCTGATGATAACGAAGGGCACGGCATCTATAATGGTGGCACATGCACCATCGATGGCACCGTCTCAGACTGGTCATCACAGGCAGCAAAGGATGTCTTCGCATGGTCATCACTGACGGGCGATACGTATATCGAAGCCAAAGCTGACGAAAGCCCTTACCTTGTCATACCCAACGACTACAGCGCAACCGAGATGAGAATATCCGTCAACGCCACATGGGGCGGCAGCCTTAGCACAACGACAATGACAAAGACTGCCACAGTACAGAATGTTGAGAAAGAAGACGGAAAGAAACTGATGAATTGGGAGCCAGGTTATTCCTACCTCTTCACTCTCAAGCTAACCGACCAACTTGAGGTAAACACCGCAAGATACACCGTTGAACAATGGTAAAATAGCATGAAAAGAAACACTGAAATGAAGCCAAATAACATGTATATGAACATAAAGCAACACATACAGACTTTAGTACTTACAGCACTCCTGCTCCTTGCAGGAGGCATGATGGGTGAGGCGGCAACCGTTACTTACCATATCCTTACCAAACCCTTTAACGTCAGAAATGCAGTAAACACTGCATATCTGTACAGCGAAGGTTTTGATGTGACTGGAGAAGCTTACAGCAAGGGTATCCGCGTTGAGGCTCTGCGTTGCACCAGCAGCGAAACCACGATAGGACTGCCTGACCAGTTCAAAAGTCCGCTTGCAAAGAACTTTCAGTACTACACAAGTGCTACATATACCTTTAGATTCCTTTACGACTACGCAAGCGAGCCCAGACTTCTTCCTGTAAAGTACAATGTTTACACCGCCGTTTCTGGTAGTATCAGTGAAGGCGACCCAGTGGGCGCCAACACCGACATTTACGTCACCTACGACTACATCAATGACGGAGAACTTGCAAGTTTTACTAACGGCATTTATGAACTTGACGGTTCAAAGAAATACAATATCCCCCTTTCAGGGGATAAACTACGATACCTTTGCTTCAATAAAAAACGTAACAACCGTCCTGGCGCAGCATTGGCAACCACAGTCTCAGCGACAGACCTTGTAAGCGACGAGTTCGTTACAAATGTAGGCGGAGTAGATGGAACTATAAATGCGCACTACCAGTTTAAGTTCCTCGGTAAAGACCCATATAACATTACCATAATGTCAGCCTACGAAGGTAATGACACTTATGATGAGGCACTCGGATCTTCTATCGATGGCGGCGTAAAAATGAAAAAGCCATACAAGGGTTCATCAATCTTTTCAATGCTCAATCAAAAAATGTGGCTGTCACCTGATGACAACAAACATTTCAAAAGTCAGACTGATGCTGAAGTCTATGACAGATGGGACGGTTTCTACCGAAGCAACATGAATCCTATCTTCAATGCCGTAGCTCTTTTACCTCACAGCGGATCAGGCTACATTTTCGTTGCCAGTAAGCTGAACCAGGGACCGAATGCCAGTTCCGTGGCAGAAACTGTTTATCAGCCTAATAACGGCAAGTATGCATGTTTGAATGCCAATGCAAAGGATCCCCAGATGGCCTTCACGGCTTTGGGAAGTGCAGTGAAGTCTGAGGAGGTCTATGAGATAAAGACCTTCACTTACAAGGTGAAGACGCACAATTCCAAAACTACGTTTACCGCCGACATCGAGTTCAGTGACGCCAAGGTCTCTGAGCCTTTATTGAGTTATATCCCTGAAAAGCTCAAGCGTAAGTACGTCAACTTCACGGGAGCATACTCCGACGAATCACTTACCAACGCTGTCACCACCTTCAAGGATGTTGAAGATGCCAACAATGGCAATGTGATATGGCTTGACTACGCCGTGTCAGAATCACTACCCTTCGATACGCTTGCTGCCACAAGTGGCACATACAACTACCAAAATGCCCGCTGGTACACCATGCGTATGAATGGTAAGACGGAGGCAAGGTACATAGCATACGACAATGGCAGCAACAACCTCATCACTACCGACGGTAGCGGCAATGCTAAGGGTTCTAATGTAGAGGCCAACCTGCATACTGGCGAGAACTCTGCAGTGGTTCAGGTAGCATTTGTCGGTGACCCCTATGAACTGAAAATCATCAGCCGTGCAGCGAGTGAAGCTGCTACAACCGCTGCAGGCACTGCTGCCGTAGCAAGCCACAATCGCTACATAGGCTGTGCTACGGACGCTACTGACAACACAACTCTCAACACCAACAAGACGGGGTCTTCTGATATCAGTACCTGGGAAATAGTATATGAGAACGCAGACTTCGGAAATTTCGTCCTGAGGCAGTTCAACACATACGACGATCCTAAATACATCGGCTGGGCTGATGGTTCGGCAAACAAACCTGTAGTTTACAGCACCGCCGACTATACCAATAAAAACCGTATCAGGGTAGTCGAACTGGATAAGAAAAAATATGCCTACCATGTGATGCGCATCGACGGCAGCATAGCTGTAAAAGCCATCGTAAGTCAAGATGTGGGTACGATGATAAGAAACTGGCAGGACATTCCCGAGATTATTCGCAGTCCATATCTAAGCACCGCTACTGTAAACTTCTATGATACACCAGAGAAGGCTACGGCTAACAACCCTGCCACCAAGATTACAAACGCCCCTTATAATGCTGACGGTGTAACAGAGGGCGTTTATGCTAATGTATATATAAGATACACCTACGCGTCTTCACCTGGAAACGGTACATTCAATGTCAGACTGAACAGCGAATATATCTACACTGACGAGAATGATCCTATCTTAAGCAAATCCGGCATCACGTCTGAAGAAGCTGCCACCAACCCATTCCAGTGGCTACTAAACTATGATGACCCCTATGCCATGACCATACAAAATCTTGGAAAGGACAACAAGTATATCAAGGTGGCATCATGGGGCAACAACGTTGCGCTCGATTGGGATACCAATAGTGCCAATGCATCTCTTTTTATAGCAAAGAGCGGTGCCGTAGCTGGCACATACGAGATAATGGCGGCAACGGGTGACGGAGTTGATGCCTCAACGACCTACTACAACATAGGTCGCCCTTCCGCCAACACCGTGAAGTTATATAGTAACGCCAGTTATCTGAGCGGTAACCAGACACTGCGTTTCCAGCTTGTCGGAACCAGTGCTCACGATGTCACCTATCACCTCATCGACAAGGCTGGCAAGGACCTCTTGAAAGCAGTGGCACGACACACCACCACTGACGTACCTGCATTCCCACCAGAATACCATAGTCCATTGGTAAGTAGCTACCAGTATTACCTGAGCACAAACTTCAACACCTCAGGTACGGGCGAAAACACGGTTTACACACTAAAGCCCGCTCCTCAAAGTCAAGTAGCTGCCATTGAAAATCTTACTGACATCTACGTCACATACGACGTAAACAACCTTGTGAACCTTCAGCGCGGACAACTGTACCTGCTGAAGTATGAGGCAGGCGAGAACTTCCGTCAGGAGGACGGCGGCGACAAACTGCTGCCTTACGTAGCTGACATGTCAACAAACACTTACCGTTACAAGGCAGTATATCCTTACGTAAACGGTGACTGTAACTTCTTTGTCTATGGTCAGGAGCAGTATGACATACAGCAGCAGGGAGCTGCCAGCACTCGTACCCGCTGGGCATGGTATGTGCAGAGCGACCTGGGCGAAAAGGGCGACCCATACCACGTGAAGATAAGGTCACGCCAATCAGAATCTTATCCTATCACCGACAGCAAAGAGTACAATGCTTTCTTTGCAACCTATAAGCCCTCGGGCTACGACAAGGCTGTGACCACCCTGGTGTGGCCAGGCATCTCTGGTGAGACAGCAACTGACTATATGGTACTCGGAAGAGAAGGACAGTATCAGTTGATGACTTCCTACAAGGTGGATATGAATGGTGACGGAGTAGGAGACGAGCGAAAAGTGGTCAACTCCTTCGATCAATACTGGAAAACCTTCGACACCATAAGGAAGAATATATATGGTGACAGCAAGGCCGCAGCAAATGATGAGGACCCTATCACGATTCCAAATGACACGCCATCAAAATTTGGCAGTACAACATACACCATGACCTTAAGGGATTCGCTTACTAACGTGTTGGGTTGGCACAACTACGAGAAGTGGGCATACGCCAAGCGCTGGAACGGCTATAACAATGGCTACAGTAGCACAGAAGGTAAACATGAAACGAAGAAAGGTTGGGAAGAGATAGAACACTGGTATCAGACCGTAAATATGGGTGAAGGCTACTTTGACTTTGTCAAGACACGCATTGACCCTGTACTCATACTGCTCGACCAGCACGGATGGGAGATAATGCGTAAGCCTATACCAACCAGCGATGATGACCCTGAAAGAGATGCTAAGTTAGAGGCAATACGTCCGTACAACAGTCCTATGATCAAGGAATACGCTTACTGGGCTACGACAAAGAAACGTACAGGCTTCCACCAGTACTACTTGCTCAGCGACCGTATGGGCGATGGCAAGGGAGGTGATCATACATCCACCGACCTCACAGACCTTCCTTCGTTCAACGGCAAGAACGTACACGACAAGAAGGGAAACCTGAATGACCAGTACGTCACCTACATAGTGAAGGACGAGTATGCACAGACATACAATCCTGCAGACAAGACAGCGAAGCCATTCCTCATCGAGCAAGGAACAAAATATTCCTCTACCTCAAATGGTACCACTATCACCAAGAACGATGTTCCTGCCAAAGGCATGCTGGACTACATCACCAATACTGCTGATATCCCAGATGCAGTGAAATGGTACGTCAAGCCCAACTGGAACATAGACTACGAGATGGGATATGGTGACACTGGTCATAGCTGGCCAGCAAATAATCCTAATGC
>JAGCPC010000075.1 GCA_017642485.1 Prevotella sp.
GGTCAGTGGATCAATGCCGGCGAGGTAAAGAACAACGGTTGGGAACTGAGCATAGGCTATCGCCATCAGTTGAATAACGGCTTCTCATGGGACATCAACGGAAACATCAGTAAGTATGTGAATGAGATTACAAAACTGCCTGAGACAGTAGCTGCCAACGGTAAGTATGGTGGTAACGGTGTGAAGAGTGTTGTAGGTCATCCTATGTTCTCGCAGGTAGGCTACATCTACGACGGGATCTTCAAGAGTCAGGAGGAGATTGATAATCATGCTACACAGGAAGGTGCTGGCCTGGGCCGCATACGCTATAAGGACCTGAATGGCGACGGCGTTATTACTGAGGCCGACCAGGACTGGATTTACGATCCAACACCCGACTTCACTTGGGGATTGAACATCTATCTGCAGTATAAGGACTGGGATTTGACTATGTTCTGGCAAGGCGTACAGGGTGTTGATGTAGACTGTCGCGGATATAAGTCGCAGACCGACTTCTGGGCCAACTCAGCCATCAACGTACCTTATCTGAACAAGGGTAAGCGAGCACTCGATGCCTGGAGCCCAGCTAATCCTAGCAGCAACATCCCTGCACTCACCACATCGGATACAAACAATGAGGGACGTGTTTCATCTTACTATATAGAGAATGGTAGTTACGTGAAGCTGCGCACCATACAGTTGGGTTACAATCTGCCCAAGAATTTGACAGAGAAGTTATGTATGGATCGCATACGCCTCTACGCATCGGCTCAGAACCTGCTCACCATCAAGAGCAATAAGTTTACAGGTGCCGATCCTGAGAACCCAGGATTCAACTATCCTATCCCCCTCAATCTTACATTCGGACTTAATGTTTCATTCTAAAATATAGCAACGATTATGAAAACGATATATAGAACAATCTGCGCAATCTGCGTAATCTGTGGTCTTACTGCCTGCTCTGATTTCCTGGAGGAACAGGTGCCACAGGCAACGCTGACTCAGGACGAGGTAAAGAACCCTGAGTATATCGACAACGTGCTGATTTCAGCATACGCTGGACTGGTTTCGATTGAGGATATGAACGCATCGTTCTCACTCTGGAACTACGACACACGAAGCGACGACGCATACGTTGGCGGTTCAGACTTCTCTGATGGCGAGCCATTCCACAGACTGGAAAAGAGTACTGGCGTGATGACTACCGACTGGCCTTTCAGCTCTATCTGGACTCGATTCTACAATTACCTTAGCCGCGTAAGTCTGTCGATAGACATTCTGGCAAGTGCCGATCAGGAGAATGCTACCATACAGCAGCGTACTGCCGAGATGAAGTTCCTGCGTGCATACGGCCACTTCCAGCTGAAGCGACTATTTAAGAAGATTCCATTTGTGAACAAGCCAAACATGCAGGAAGAGGACTACAATAATCTCTCGAACACAGAGTATACCAACGACGAGGGTTGGCAGCAGATTATCAACGATCTGGAGGATGCCTACGCAGTACTGCCAGAGGCTCAGACAGAAAAGGGACGCCCAACAAAGGCCGCTTGTGCAGCATTCCTGGCTAAGGTATATCTGTATAAGGCATATCGTCAGGACGATGCCAGCAGCAATCAGGTAACAGCCATCAACGAGGCAGATCTGCAGAAGGTTGTAGATTACACCAATCCAGCCATCTATACCAAGGCCGGCTATGGTCTAGAGCCAGATATGCACAACAACTTCCGTCCTGAAGAGCAGTATGAGAACGGTAAGGAGAGTCTTTGGGCCATACAGTACTCTAGAAACGACGGTACCGTTTATGGCAACCTGAACTTCTCTTACAGACTGATTGTTCCATGTATTCCAAAGGTACACGACTCTGGTTGCGACTTCTACAAGCCTTCTCATAACCTAGTAAGTGCCTATCGCACCAACAGCGACGGTCTACCTATGCTCGACACCTTTGCCGACGAGGAATATACCGTTGGTTCAGCCCAGACTGTAGATCCACGACTGTTCGTAACAGTAGGCGTTCCAGGTACACCATATATGTTTAACCCAAGCTTTATGATTGCCGAGAGCAACGCTTGGAGCCGCAGTGGTGGTACATTCGGATACTTTGTATCGCTAAAGCAGAATGTTGATCCTGCGCTGACAGACAGCTATCTGTATCTGTGCGATTCACAGTGGGCAAGTTCGATGAACCGCATCGTTCTACGCTATGCAGACGTTCTGTTGATGCGCGCTGAGGCACAGGCTCAACTGGGACAGACTTCTGAGGCTATCGCCCTGGTAAATCAGGTTCGTGAGCGTGCAGCAGGTATGGCTACAAGCAGCGTAGTATCCAACTATTCTAATAAGTATGGTGTACACTATGCAGTAGGTAAATACAGCGGCAGCTACAGCAAAGATGAGGCTATGAAGATCATTAAGATGGAGCGCCGACTGGAGCTGGCAATGGAGAGTGAGCGTTTCTTCGACCTGGTACGTTGGGGCGATGCAGCTACAGTACTCAACAAGTACTACTCTACAGAGAGTGAGAAGATGAACTTCCTGAGCGGATCGCAGTTTACAGCCAACAAGAATGAGTACCTGCCTGTACCATTCGAGCAGATGGCAGCATCTAACGGACACTACACTCAGAACTGTGGACAGTGGTAAGAATCGAGTTAAGATTTAAAAATTAAGAATTTAGAGTTAAGAGTTATGAAAACGATATATAGCATTATCTGCGCAATATGCATCGTATGCGGGCTCACCGCTTGTAACGATGATCATACGGGCAGCATCGACGTAAGCGGTTCATGCTTGGTTGAGAAGTTTGTCCTGAACGGACAATACGAAGGTACCATCAACACAGAGAAGCGACTGGTAAAAGTAAAAGTGCCCGTAGATTTCGCCCAGAAGGGTGATATGGAGATAACAAGTCTGACAGTATCTGCTGGCGCACAGACCAATATGAAGGTGGGCGACCACATCAACTTTGATGCCGATCGCAATCTTCACATCAGCAATGGCGACTTGGTGATGGACTATCAGGTAAGCGTACGTAACGACGAGGCCTTGATGTCGCTCTTCATACTTGAGGGTGTGAAAGGTGCCATAAACCAGCAGGACAAGACTATCACCGTAAGCGTGATGGCCAACAGCGGTATCGACCTTAGCAATGCTACTTTCGAAGTTGAATGCAGCGAGGATGCCACATGTAGTCCAGCTAGCGGCACTAAGGGCAACTTCACTGAGCCGTTCCAGATTACACTTAACGACAACACTGCTACTACAGTTTATACGGTTTACGTAACACTGATTGAGGATCCTATCGCACTGTTTGTTGGCGATGCTGAAAACATTGAACTGCTGAACGATGAGGAGAAGGCTGCTGCCAAGTGGCTCACTGGTAACATTGCAAGTGCAGCCTACGCATCATGGAGCGATGTAGCTGGCGGAAATATCTCACTCGAGAAATGTAAGCTGATATTCTTCCACCGTCATTGCTCATCATACGGCAATTACAATGGATTTGCTGAGGCTGAACAGGGAGCAATGACAGCACTGGCCAAGATGAAGGAATACTGGCAGAAGGGTGGTGCATTCGTACTGGGTCGTAGCGCGGTGAACTACGCTATTGTTCTGGGTGCTATGCCTGAGGACGCTTATCCAAACAATGTTTGGGGCGGCGGAGGCGGCGAAGGCTCCGACCTGATGGGCGACGACCCTTGGCATACATTTGCCTACGACATCACTCACCCACTATGGAATAACCTGAAAACCTATCCAGGTGCTCCAGACAATGCTATCTACACACTCGATAAGGATTACACCATCTGTAACACCACATCACAGTATGGATTCTGGGATACTTATCAGGGTGGTAAGGATGCTATGGAAGCTAAGACTGGTGGTCGCGCTCTGACTGGCGACAACAGCGTGAACGCATGGGAGTTGAAGGCTGCTAACGGCGAGTTTGGTAAGGGTGGTATCATCTGTCTGGGCTCAGGTCTCTACGACTGGAACTCTCCTACTCCTTTCGAGTCGAACTATCACGACAACATGGGATCTTTCCTGCTCAACGCATTCA
>JAGCPC010000076.1 GCA_017642485.1 Prevotella sp.
CTGATTGATAAGGTGACAGAAGCCTCGTGGCTCGATGAACAGACCAAGCAGAACTATATTGCTGAGGCTCGTTTCCTGCGTGCCCTGATGTATTTCAACCTGGTGCGCTATTTTGGAGGCGTGCCCATTGTACTCCATGATGGCGAGGGTGAGGGAGCCCCACGTAATAGTATTGACGAGGTGTACGAGCAGATAGTTAATGATTTCAGTGCTGCAGAACAGCTGCCTGCAGACTATAGTACGCGTGACAGCAAACCTTCAAGTCTGGCTGCTAAGGCGCTGCTCTCGAATGTTTACCTTGTCTGGGCACAGACTCTGACGGAACAAGGTAGAGCTAACCAACGTGCATTCTATCAGAAATCCATCGACTATGCCAATGCCGTTATAGCGTCAAAGAAGTATCGTTTGCTGGACAAGTTTATTGACAACTGGACAGTTGACAAGGAGAATGGTCCTGAGCACATCTTTACCGTAGAGCACGACCGCACCATCAACGGCAATGTCACCGCTCACTGTACCTTTGCCACCAACTGGAGCGATGCCGAGCCCGTGCTATTGACCACCAGTGACCGTTATTATGAGAAGACCGATGCCAAAGACCAGCGCCGTGACGCTTCGTGGGCAAAACGTATCTATAACCCGAATACGGGCAGCGACTTTGTCTTTACCGTGCCTCGCTTCCGTAAGTACATCGATACGATAAACTATGCAAATCCTGCCTCTAGCGGTAACAATGCCGGTCGGTCTATCAACACCGTGATCATTCGTTATGCAGAAGTGTTGCTTATCAAGGCTGAGGCTGAGAACGAACTCAATGGTCCTACGCAAGCAGCCTATGACGCCATCAATGAAGTGCGTCGCCGTGCCTACTGGAATCCGTACGACAATGTACAGAATACACCAAGCGATGGTTCGCCACTTAATCTGAGTGGTCTGTCACAAGAAGAGTTCCGTGAGCGACTTCGTGAGGAGCGCCGTTTGGAGTTCGTCCTTGAGGGAAAGCGTTGGTCTGACCTCGTACGATGGCATATTCTTGTGAAATATGTTAAGGCCAACACTCCAACCGATGCAGAAACACTGGGAACGAAGACCACCAAAATACAGAACGTGTCGAAGAAGAACTACCTGTTGCCCCTGCCACAAGATCAGATTATCCTCAACCCGAACCTTGAGCAAAACTGGGGATACAGCGGTGAGACAGGTGATGGTCCTTATGGAGCAGAATACGAGTAGGGTTTATAGTTTAGAGATTACAGATTAGAAATTAAAGATAGAAAGCATTATGAAAAAGTCAATTGCAAAAGTATTTGCTGTGGCACTCGTTGCTGCCACAAGTTTTCAAACAGTAGCTGCTCAGCAGCAAGTTGCTAACAACCGTCGCGAACGCATCCTACAGGTACTCGATCAGAGTCGTCCGAATGCATACGTCCCTGCAGCCTTCTTCCTCCATTTTGAGAATAAATTGGGACGCAAGGCAGTCGATGACCATAGAGCCTTCTACAAGGCAACCAATATGGACTTCGTAAAGGTGTTCTACGAAATCACTGTTCCCAAAGTAGAGATTAACAGTGGTAAGGACTGGGAGAAGGTGCCTGTCTATGGTGAGGATTACTTTGCTCCACAGGTGGCCGTTATTGCCGATCTGGCTCGTGAGTTTGGTGGTGAGGCCTTTGTGCTGCCCACCGTCTATTCCCCGTTGTCATTGGCTCACCAGACATTGGGCAGGGGCAAGGACTTCAAGAAACTGATTGAAGAAGATCCTAAGGCTTTTGGTAAAGCCATCAAGAACCTCGCCCTCTCTATTGAGAACTATCTGCGTTCTGCACGTAAGGCTGGTGCCGATGGTTTCTATGTATCGAGTCAGGGTGGTGACGGTAATTCTCTGCCTGAGAAAATTTGGAAGGAACAGGTGCGTGAATGGGATAAATATGTGTCTCAGGTGGCCAATGAGATAGGTGAAATCAACATACTGCACATCTGCGACTACGGCACACCCTATAAGAATGCTGAGGCACTCTATGCCTTTGCCGACTATCCCGCCAGCATCATCAATGTACCTTTGAAGTTCTCTGACGGCTCTACCCTTAACCTGAAGGAAGCTCAGCAGCGTTTCGGTCGTCCTATCTTTGGCGGTCTGGAGCGTTTGGGTGTGATAGCCAATGGTAGCATCGAGGAGGCAAAGGCTGAGGTTGACAAGGTATTGGAGAACGCTGCACCAAACTTTATCCTTGGTGCCGACTGCACCGTCCCCGGTACTACTGACTGGGAGAAGTTGCGTGCCGTCATCGACTATGCTCACACATGGCGTCAGACGCATAAAAAGTAAAAGTAAAACGTGAAAAATAGAAGCAAGGATGAAAATTAAAACGATACGATTGGCATTTGGATTGCTTTTGGGCCTCGCGTTTTCTGCTTGCTCAACAAGTGACGAGGTAGTACCTATCAATATCCCTTCGATAGACGATGACGTGTGCTGCTCCCAGGACGACGAGAACAAAATCAATCAGATCCTTGCTGGATATAAGGAAGTGACAGGGTTGTCAAGGCAGGGTGTCGGCGACTATACGTTGAAGGTATATGCCCGTACGGCCAATCTTCATGTGGGTTACAATGATCTATACTTTGCCGTTGAGAAGACCGAGAGCGGCCGGCATGTAAAAGACTTTTCCGTGACAACCCTGTCGCCGCTGATGGACATGGGGATGATGAAACATAGCACTCCTGTAGCTAATCAGTTTGACCAGATAGAGAGCTTTCCTATTTATCACACATGGGTAGCACCTCTCATGGCTGGCGAATGGACCCTGCCCATCAGCTATCGCATCAAGGATCTTAGCGGCACTCTCCCCGGAGCACCCATAACGATAGAACCTACACCGAGTGATCAGGTTTGGATCAAATCGTTTAAATGGAACAATATAACCTATTATCTCTCTTTGGGCAGTCCGCAGAACCTGAAGACAGGAGTGAACACCATCAGCGCCTATATCTCGAAAAAAGGAGATGACGCTACTCAGCCCTATCTCCCAGCAAGCGAGGTGTTTACCATAGACATCTATCCCACTATGCCTGATATGGGCAACCATACATCGCCCAACAATGAATCACTTATCTGGCAAGAGAACGGCAGCTATCAAGGCAAACTAAACCTTACGATGACAGGTACCTGGGATATACATCTACATGTAAAAGATGCCGCAGGTAATACAGTGGCAGGCGGAGAGGAATTAAGCGATTTGTATCTTACAGTTATAATTTAAAAAGCGTTATTGTATATTTGCTGATGATAACAATTGTTTTGAGTTTGGGGTTATTATGCCCCCAGGACACTGTTATTAAGGAGACGGCCATCGATGAGGTGGTCGTTTCTTCTACTCTCGGATCAGGAGAAAAAGCTGTTAGCAAAGGGCGTGTGGCCAGCATCGATGAACATATGGACAAACTCTAGAAAGTAGAGATGGTGCGTCGAGGCAAATATTCCTGGGAGCCGGTAGTAAAAAA
>JAGCPC010000077.1 GCA_017642485.1 Prevotella sp.
CTCAGAGTATTCCGAATACTCCGAATTCTCAGAATACTCCGACTATTCTGAATAACCAGAACCAGCAGCCAAGCACTCCTGAGACTCCAGAAAAGGAAGAAACTGTGCAGGAGGCTCCTGTCAGCAGCAAGCCCGAGATATTCACCCTCAAGAGCGACCGCCAGCAGGTGGCAGCACCTACCGTACTCGGCACCGTAGATCTCTCTGCTATCAACCAGAGCACTCGTCCTAAGAAGAAGTCAAAGGAGGAGAAGCGTAAGGAACGTGAGGAGAAGAGCGCCGAGCGCAAGAAGCGCAACCGCATAGGCAAGGAGCGCGTAGATGTCAATGACACCGCCAACCACCAACAGGGTGGCAAGAACGGCAAGAACGCACGCACCACCGCTGGCAAGCCTGGACAGCAGCCTCAGCAGCAGGTTTCTGGCAAGAAGAAGAACAAGAAGAAAGGCAACCAGCCACAGGAAGTCAGCGATGAGGATGTAGCACGTCAGGTAAAGGAGACGCTCGCACGCCTCACCAGCAAGACATCACAAAACAAGAAAGGTGCCAAGTACCGTAAGGAGAAGCGCGACGCAGCAGCACAGCAGCGTGAGGAAGACATGCTGATGGGCGAGATGGAGAGCAAGACACTGAAGCTTACCGAATTTGTTACCGTAAGCGAACTTGCCAACATGATGGACGTCCCTGTGACAAAGCTCATCGGCACACTCATGTCTGTCGGCATCATGGTAAGTATCAACCAGCGTCTCGATGCCGAGACCATCAACCTCGTAGCTGACGAGTTCGGATATACCACAGAGTATGTCTCTGCCGAGGTGCAGGAGGCTATACAGGAGGTAGAGGACGATGAGAACGACCTCATCTCACGTGCACCTATCGTCACTGTCATGGGTCACGTCGATCACGGTAAGACATCACTCCTCGACTACGTGCGCAATACCAACGTCATAGCAGGCGAGGCAGGTGGCATCACACAGCACATCGGTGCCTACAACGTGAAGCTTGCCGATGGCCGTCGCATCACCTTCCTTGACACCCCAGGTCACGAGGCGTTCACCGCCATGCGTGCCCGTGGTACCCAGGTGACAGATATCGCCATCATCATCATCGCCGCCGACGACTCTATCATGCCTACCACCAAGGAGGCGATAGCTCACGCACAGGCTGCCAACGTACCTATGGTATTTGCCATCAACAAGATTGATAAGCCTGGTGCCAACCCTGACAAGATACGTCAGGACCTCGCAGCCATGAATCTCCTCGTGGAGGAATGGGGCGGTAAGTACCAGTGCCAGGAGATAAGCGCCAAGAAAGGTACCGGCGTAGAAGAACTCATGGAGAAGGTGCTCCTCGAAGCCGAGATGCTCGACCTCAAGGCCAACCCTAACCGCAATGCCACAGGCTCCGTCATCGAGTCATCACTCGATAAGGGTCGTGGCTTCATCTCTACCGTACTCGTATCCAATGGTACGCTGAAAGTCGGCGACATTGTGATAGCAGGTACCGCATGGGGACGCGTGAAGGCTATGTTCAACGAACGTAACCAGAACGTAGAGCAGGCACGTCCTGCCGAACCCGTTATCATACTCGGTCTCAACGGCGCGCCACAGGCAGGCGACTCCTTCCATATCATGGAGACAGAGCAGGAAGCTAAGACCATCGCCAACAAGCGTATGCAGCTACAGCGCGAACAGAGTCTGCGTGCTACCAAGACACTGTCACTCGAGGAGATAGCACACCGCGTAGCACTCGGCGAGTTCCACGAACTCAACCTCGTTGTCAAGGCCGATACGCAGGGTTCCGTCGAAGCCCTCTCCGACTCTTTCATCAAGATGTCAACAGAGAAGGTACAGGTCAACGTTATCCTCAAGGGTGTAGGACAGATATCCGAGAACGATGTCACCCTCGCCTCTACTGCCGAGAACGGTATGATAGTAGGTTTCCAGGTACGTCCTTCCGTCGCTGCCAAGAAGCTTGCTGAGCAGGAGGGTGTGGAGATCAACACCTACTCCGTCATCTACGATGCCATGGACGATATCAAGGCAGCCATGGAAGGTATGCTCGACAAGATCAAGAAAGAGGTTGCCACAGGTCAGGTGGAGGTCAAGGAAGTATTCAAGATCTCCAAGGTGGGTACCGTGGCAGGTGCTATGGTCAACGATGGCAAGGTACACGCCAAGGACAAGGCACGCCTTATCCGCGACGGCATAGTGATATTCACCGGCGAGATCAACGCACTGAAGCGTTACAAGGACGATGTGAAGGAAGTTGCCACAGGTTTCGAGTGTGGTATCTCCCTCGTCAACTTCAACGACATACAGAGTGGTGACATCATCGAGACCTTCACCGAGATTGAGGTGGAGCAGAAGCTGTAATTCAGTTCACAATTCACAGTTCACAGTTCATAGTTCACAGTTCATAGTTATGAAGAAAGTTTTTTTTACTTTTTCATTATTACTCGTTACCTTCTGCGCCATGGCGCAGAGCGAGATAAGTCAGCAGATCAAGGCTTTCGAAAGCTATGCTGCCCAGGGACAGATGAAGCAGAGCGTGGAGAGTGGTGCCAAGGTAGCCAGCCTCTATGCTGCCAGCAGTCTCTACAAGGAGGCCTTCGACTTCCTGCGTCGCGTCGATGCCACCATCGACAGCCATGTCAAGTCACCCTCTGAGCGTGCCAGCCTACACTACTGGGTCACCAAGGAGAGGTACAATATGTACGTAAAGTTCCACAAGGCTGACCGCACCAAGGAGCAGTTTGCCATCCTTGAGACCCTGGCCAACCAAGGAAGCGACGAGACTGTCAAGAACGATATGCTCTATACCAAGACCCTCTACTACTACTCCACCGGTCAGGGCGACAAGGGCAACGCCACCTTCAAGGAGATGGCAGCCAGGCTCACCGCCCAGAAGGAGTATGGCAAGGTCGATGAAGTATATAAGAAGCTCATCGCCAACGGTCAGCGTTCAGGTAGCGCCAGCCTCGTAGCACAGTCATATAAGAGCTACCTCGCGTGGAAAGACTCCACCACCGCGCTGCAGTATGCCGACCAGATCAATGCACTCAAGAAAGAGATAGCCGACGGCAAAGCTACCATCGATGATCAGGCATCATCGCTCACCGCCCGTTGGGTCACCATCGTGGCACTCGGCATCCTTGCCATCGCCCTCGCCGCAGCACTCGTCATAGGAGCATTGGTGCTCATGCGCTTCATACTCCTTACACGTAAGCAGAAAGGCATCATCAAGCTTGAGAGCGACAACAATGCCCTGAAGGCAAAGTTTATCAGCAATATCTCAGCACAGCTCGACCCATCCCTTGCCAAGCTCGACAGCCGCATACCCGAAGTCAAAGCGCTGCAGAACTTCTCACAGCACATACAGCAGCTCTCCGTGCTGGAGTGCAGCAAGGACGAGGCAGTAGAGACAGAGGACGTCAACGTGGCATCCTTCTGTGAGGACATCCTCAGCAAGGTACGTGGCACAGAGCAGGCAGGAGTATCTCTCACTGCCAATGCCCCCAAGATGTCGGTGCCCCTCAACAGTGAGTATGTGAGCCACATACTGCTTCATCTGCTCCGCAATGCAGTGCTCCACACTCCCGAGGGCGGTCGCATCACCCTCGACTACAAGAAACGTGGTGCCCACACGCACCAGTTTGTCGTCACCGACACAGGCAGCGGCATCAGCGAGGAGCCACGTGAGGAAGTCTTCAAGGCCTTCCGCCAGATACGCGACCTCACCACCGGCGACGGTCTCGGTCTCCCCATCTGTAAGCAGATGGCACTCAAGATGCATGGCGACCTTACCATCGACCCCGCCTACACCAAGGGCACCCGCTTCATCCTGGAGCTACATGGGTAATGGACGATACGCTACGCTACGATATTATTTTTTGTCCGATGTGGTTCCCTGACGAAGTCATAGGATGAGTATCAGAGGGTGTGAGATAAGCTTGCTTATATTCACAGACTATGATGCTTAGCCGATAGATGCTGAATAGCATCAGAACCACAGAGAAGGGTTTTCTCGGTTTTGGTTAGAAATGAACACGCAGGAGGCTTTCCCAGCAGTTTGAAAAGTTGTTTCCTCGCCATCACCGTCACCTTTTCGCTTTAACACGTTGGTTGTGAGCATATTAGACGGGTGATGGTAGCAATTTCTTCCGTCACCACACTAAAGCGCTATAACACAAGCACTTATGCCTCAAAGGTGACGGGTGACGGTAAAAAGTTAGTACAGAAAGCCAAATGCCCATAGAGGAATTTTTTTGAAAACAGCAGACTCTATCTCGTCAGCTGCAACGTAGGCCCTATCCTGTCCCGCTACTTGCGAGAATCCCTTATCTGGTCCCCCCACTTCTACTATTATGCTTCCATTGATTTTAAAATCACCACTCTTATATCCTGCATATTCTAATCTGCAACCAGCAGATGCCAATTGGTTTGCAAAAAACGTCTCTCTCACTGTCCCTATCTCAGGCTTATCCTTGCTCAGAGCATATAGCAGATTAGTATTATCCAGATACAACTTATCAGGCTTCTGCAAATCAGATACAGTTGCCAAATCGGTAAACAAGCGCCTAACAAGACAACCCTCTTCCAGATTGCGCAGATACTTCAATGTGGAAGGACGCGATATAGCTGTTGCCCTTGACAGCTTCGCAATATCCACTTCATAAGGCGTCATCTGCGAAATAACTTGTAACAATGCCTTTACACTTCGTGTGTTACCCACCTCCAAGTTTCTGTACTTAGTCAGTTCTACGTCAATGGTGTAGTTTATCACACCCTCCAATCGGCTATAATATACGCTTTTACCTTCGAGGAAGAAAGGATAATAACCCTTCTGAAGATAATCACTAAAATGTTCTAACGGATGACACTTCTCACGAACGTAAGAGCAATATTCATTAGCATTTTCAAGCAGAGTGTCAAGCGACACAGGTTCTAACGCTATGTCACTATCCATTCTCAAATATTCTCTGTAAGACAATCCAGGCATATTGTATTCTATCGCTCTGCGCGACAAGTCTGCCTGTCCATCATTCAACTGTATAAGAGAAGAACCACTGACAACTATGCGCAGTCCTTTATACAAGTCGTACATTTCCTTAATCTCCCTACTCCATCCCTTATACTTATGTATCTCATCAATGAATAAATGCCTTCCACCAATTTTCACGAACTGCTCAGCCACTTCTATCAGTGAATGCGTAGTAAAATAGCTCGTGTCAGCAGAACAATATAGCACATGCCTATCATTCTTATCATAATTTTTCTTTATATACTGCTGCATCAGGGTTGACTTACCAACACCCTTCGGCCCCTTTATTACTACGAGGCGTAGGTTCCAGTCTATATCGTTTATGATATCACGAATATAGTTCATGGAAACCTCCTCTAAATAAGCATCATGTCTTTCAAACAGTTTATCCATATTCTTTTCGTTATGTGTAAAACATGTTTTACATTTTCATTTCAAAAGTGTAAAACGCGTTTTACACTTTCTTCGCCTGCAAATTTACACCTTTTTCTCGAAACTGCAAAATTTAATTCATAATTTTTGAAGCTTTGCAGGAAAAATGCAGCGAGGCAGCTCCTTGTGTGTGGGGGCTGCCTCGCTGATTATAGTTATCGTTAGCGTCAACGTTTTCGTTATCGTTAGCTTCGCTGACCCTCTTAATACGTCCAAAGCCTTATGAGTTCTTCGCAGAAGCAACATCACTCAAGGCTTTAAGGTCGCCTTTGCGAGCGTTATGGTTAAGGTTATGGTTAAGGTTAAGGTTAAGGTTAACGTTGAGAGATTACACCTTTAGCAAGTCCTTTACTGAGAATATATGGCTGAGGTTCTCGAATGAGAAATACTGGTCATCCATAATCATCCAGTCCTCGCGCTCTTTACGTGACAGGCGCTTTATCTCAGGAAACATTGACACAGGTACTATTATCTCACGTCCATCCGTAAGATAAGCAGCCATTGCGCCACGTTTCACCTTAAAGTCCAGTTTCTTTATCCCCAAGTCTGTATCCTTGTACTTACACATAATGCATCCTCCTTTATTTTATTCTCTTTATCTTTATCTTTTTCCCTGCGAAAACATCATCTATACGCTGGTTCATTTCTTCCCAATGCTCATCTATCGCATCCACAATAAGAGCTTCTTCGTCAGCACTTAGCTCTGACCATGCTATCTCTATTTTCTTTTTTCCATTCTCTTCTATCCAAATCTTTGCCACTGTATCACCTCTATGTGATTTCTTGCTTCCTCGTCTTACCACATGTATGTGCCTACGGTTCTCTGTCGCGTCAGCAGGAAACACTGACAGGATGAAGTACAGCAGCAACATTATCTTTCCCATTTCTCTTTCCTTTCTTTTCTCACCTGCAAAGGTACAAACATTTCTCTATATACCAAAAATAATTGGAAAAAAAAACGATACGCCTACGGCTACGATACGTCACCTATGGTGACTACGATACGTGGCTACGCCACTACGATACGCTACGCTACGATATTATTTTTTGTTCGATTTGGTCCGATTTGTAAGATTTCTTGCCGTAGGCAAGCGTAGCTTCGCGTCCGGTTACTCGCTTTAGCGACTAAGGAGAAATTGTTTTTTATGTTTTTGTTAAAAAGAACGCACAGAGGGCTGTGCTGGTGAGGGAGATTTTTTACTTAAAAAGGCTCGCACTTTGGTGGGTGCGAGCCTCTTCTATTATATAATAATGTGGGTATTATTCTAATATATGTTGCTTTTTAGCTTCTGAACGTATGACGATAACACATATCGCAGCTACAATCAAACACGTAATAAAAGGTATAACCTCTGGACTTGTAAAGAAACTCATATCTTATCCTCCTTTATTATTTGTTTCTCGATAACTTTATTCTGTACTCTAAATGCCCAATAGTTGCCTTATTTCTCGTATATATTTATCATCTCTTCGTTATCTTTTCTGCGTTGCAAAATTACACCTTTTTCTCGAAACTGCAAAATTTAATTCATAATTTTTGAAGCTCTGCAGGAAAAATGCAGCGAGGCAACTCCTTGTATGTTGGAGCTGCCTCGCTGATTATTGTTAGCGTTAGCGTTAACGTTTTCGTTAGCGTTAGCGTTAACGTTGAAAGAGATTATCCGTTAGGATCGTCGTCACCTGTACCTGGGTCAAGAGGGTCATAACCCGGGGTATCTTCACCCCAGGGGAGTTCTGCCGGCTTGGTGTCGTTGCCGGTGGTACCTTCACCCTTGGTATCGAACCTTGACAGTTCATCCATCAGGTCGTTCAGGCCCTCTATCTCCTCAAATTCAGCTAATGGTTTCAAATATATCTTTTTCATTTCTGTCTATATACTTTATACTATATACTTTATACTACATCAATTACTTAATATACTTCTTGCCATTAACGATTATCATACCCTTAGCAGAGCTATAGTCTATCTCCTGCCCCATCATGTTGTAGGTCTTACCGCTGTATGCAGCAGCGCCTCTGTACTCCAGGATGCCGTCGTCTTCAACCATTACTATTTCAGTTGGAGTATCGTCAGCTTCTTCCCATGACTTATCTACATCATCTTCCGAGAATGAGAATGTTATAGCGTCCTGCTTGATATTAGAGTCATTTGCCTTGATGACTGCATGATAAGTATTCAGTGTCATCTTAGCAGATGGATCTGTTGGCATATACCTCTTCAGCATTCCCGTCTTAGGCGTATTGTAGATGTCGTACTTCACTATATCAGTAGGCTTATACGAAGCTGTGAAGATATAGCTCTTAGTGCTGCCGTCGGCATCCACGTCGTTGCCATAGCTTGTGTATGCCTGCTTCAGCTTGTCCTTGTCTATCAGCACGGTGCTGAAGGTGATACGTGTGGTGCCGCCACCGCCCTCTATAGTGCTATCACCAATGACACCATCCACGTTAGGCAGATCCTCACCTCCGGCATCCACACCTGATGGATATATCAAGTATGGCTGACCAGGCAGAATATTGGCATCTACGTGGCGCAGGTACTTGATGTGATATACATGGTTAGCTGCATCGTGGTTCAGGCCATTGAAGATAGCGAGCTGTGTACCCACGCCGAATGCCTC
>JAGCPC010000078.1 GCA_017642485.1 Prevotella sp.
CTGACCTAGGGTGTTAAGTTAACATTTTCATTTTAGCTCACTTTTTTGAGCAGATTGAGTCTTTTAATGGAGGGGTTAGGCAGCAGGTTGTCGGCCCTCCATTTCTTTATGTCATACAGTCTGGTTTTACCGATGGTTCTTGCTGCATTAAAACTCCTGCAATCCTCAATGGAGCTAACCCGCATATGGAGCGGCATGAGCAGCACCAGCGGCGTGTAGCCGTTGCTCTTGTTGGGTGACATCCGACTCTTGAGATATCCGAATGTGGACTCTATGATGTCGGAACAGATGTTGTGCGGCTCATCTCCGGTCAGAAGCTTCTCTTCCTTGTTGAAGTAACGTATGATCATGTCTCCGAGCCTCCTTACTCTCTCGCCCATTGTCATGAAATGCCGGTTCACGTAGTCTCTGCACATTGTCGCAGTCCTGTGTGAAAGACCCTCCTGCTTGCACAGCTGCTCCATGTACTCGTACCCCTTCATCACCTCATCGAGTTCCTCCACCAGCGAGGCGTGCTCCTTAACGAAGGATAGCAGCCATCTCTCCCTGCTGCTGAGCAATAGGTCGTTATCCAGGACTGCCTTGGCCCATCGCACTGTCTCGAAGGCATTCATGAACCTGGCGTATTCCCTCCTCCTGGGCGGCATCAGCGGAGCCATCGGCGTATGGGAGTACTTCCTTGCATACCCTTTCTTGTTTATGAAGTCCGTAAACTCATCATCGTTGGAGTACACCCTTTCCAGAAACATGCCGAAGGAGTGGCTGATATCCCTGTGGGTGGGCAGTCCAGCCTCCTCGCTGGCCTTGCACATCGTCCTGCCGTTGTCGCAGACAACGTACTCAGGTGCGTGCCCGAGCCTGGATACCGTCTTGCCCAACTCACGCTTGGTACTCTCCGCGTCCCATTGGCTGCCCGCAACCATTCTCACCACGCTCACATCGGCATGACTGTGAGGATGACCCGGATGAACGGATGAGGTCTTCAGTTCCAGATGCAGGTCCTGGCCACACAGAGTGATGCTGTTGTCTATAACCAGCGAGTAGGCCTCCTCTGCTGTCTTCTTCCTTAACGAGCCTTCAGCAAGTGAGAGACCGCACTTCTCAACCCAGTCTATCACTGTCACGTGGGACGGAATCTCATCTTCCACACCGCCCCAAAGGAGGCTGGAGAGTTCCATGACCTTAGGCACCTGACGGGAACTGATCCCGGCATAGGCATACAGGAGTACGGCAAAGCGGATGGCTATTTCTTTGTGTCGGTATCTGGGAAGAGCAGTTCCACTATCTCCCTTTCCTTCTCTGTCAGCGACGAGAGTATTAATTTCCTCTGTTTTTTTTTGCTTTCAGCGGAGAGCACCTTGTTCTTGGTCTTCAAGGCTTTTATCTCCGATGACATCTTCTCTATTTTTGACTGCGCCTGCCTTAACTGGCGTTTTAGCTCCTTATTCTCGTCTGATTTGTCAATATTTGCCATATTTTCCGATAATTAATAACTATATAAAGTTATTAATAATCAACGATATAAACAAATATTTAAGCCGATAATTTTATCGTTTTTGTAAAAATATTTAGATGAAATTACAAGCAAAATAAAAGAAAAAGATAATTGTTAACTTAACACCCTAGAACAGTCCCATTTTTTACATTTACTGAAGTTTACGATAGTGTATGCGCTTGGGCTCTTGGTAACCTAATTGCTTAATCTTGTAGTCCTCATACTCAGAGTAGGAACCCTCATAGAAGACAACATTGGAGTCACCCTCAAAGCTCAGGATGTGGGTGCAGATGCGGTCCAGGAACCATCGGTCGTGACTTACCAC
>JAGCPC010000079.1 GCA_017642485.1 Prevotella sp.
ACACGATGGCAAGACCATCAACGTAGATTTACCTCACGACTGGGCTATTGCCTATGCCCCTGACCCTGCTACTGGCACCAGCGGCACCGATGGCGGTTGGTATCCTGGCGGCAAGGGCGAATATCGTAAGATGTTTGCTACACCCAAGGGCGAGGTGGTAAAACTGCACTTTGAGGGTGTGTATCAGAAGGCTGAGGTGTTCATCAACGGACAGAAAGCCGGACAGCACGCCTATGGCTACACGCCATTCACAGTCGACGTTACACCTTATTTATATAGAGACAAACGACTGAATGAGGTGCTGGTAAAGGTTGATAACTCAGAGCTGCCTAACTGTCGCTGGTACACCGGCTCAGGCATCTATCGCCACGTATGGCTGGTGTCAAAAGGTAAGCAGTATATTGACGAAGAGAGCCTTTGCGTTACTACGCCAGATATCCACACAGTAAACATCAAGGCCGAGGTGGTCATGAATGATGGTTCGCGCAAACCGATTTCTAAGACGCTGCATGTGGAGAACCCTCACCTGTGGTCGCCTGACGATCCTTACCTGTACCATACCACTATCGAAGCCGAGGGTGATGTGCTGCCCGTTACATATGGCATCCGTACCATAGAGTATTCTGCCGAGAAGGGTTTTATGTTGAATGGTAAGCCTCTGCTCATCAATGGAGCCTGTGTGCATCACGACGATGGCGTGCTGGGGGCTATGGCCTTCGACGCTGCCGAGATCCGTAAAGTGCATCAGATGAAGGATGCTGGTTTCAACCTCATCCGTACCTCGCACAATCCCACCACCCGTGCCTTCCTCGATGCTTGCGATTCAATAGGTATGCTTGTTATCGGCGAGGCCTTCGACGGATGGCGCACAGCCAAAAAAACATACGACTACTCTACGCTAATTGACTCTTGCTATCAGGAGGATATCCGTGCAATGGTAGTGCGCGACCGCAACCATCCTAGCATCATCTGCTGGAGCATCGGCAACGAGGTCATCGAACGTAAGGACATCCGTGTGGTTCACACCGCTAAGCTGTTAAAGCAGGCAATACTTAAACACGATGCCACACGCCCTGTAACAGAGGCCCTGTGTGCTTGGGATAGCGATTGGGAAATCTTCGATCCCCACTTTGACGTACTCGATATCGGTGGTTATAACTACATGATTCATAAGCATGCTAGCGATCATCAGCGCAATCCTAAGCGAGTGATGTGGCAGACTGAGAGTTATCCGCGTGATGCTTTCAAGAACTGGAAACTTGTTCACGACTATCCGTATGTCATTGGTGACATTGTGTGGACAGGTCTCGACTACCTTGGTGAGTCTGGTATTGGCCGTAACTACTACGATGGCGAGACTCCAGGCGAACACTGGCGCGATGGTGGTGTGCCCGAGTGGCATGGTGCCTATTGCGGCGATGTAGATATCACTGGTTGGCGCAAACCCATCAGTCATTATCGCAAGATGTTGTGGACTAATACAAAGAATTTATATATGGCCGTACGCGAGCCCGATGGCTATCGTGGCAAAATAAATATGACATCATGGAGCGTATGGCCCACTTGGGAATCATGGAACTGGCAGGGATGGGAAGGCAAGCCTGTCGAGGTCGAGGTCTACACTAAGGCTTCCGAGGTAACATTGTATTTGAACGGTAAACAAATAGGTAAAAAGAATGTTGATCTCAGCACAGAATTCAAGGC
>JAGCPC010000012.1 GCA_017642485.1 Prevotella sp.
GACCTTCTCTGTGCCTGCGCCACGATTATACAGATCCACATTGCCACACTCAGGACAGGTCTTGGGCATGCGCACGGTGTAGCCACAATAGTGACAGGTGAGGGTGTCGGTGGTTTTGTGGTGAGTGAGCGAGACATCGCAATGAGGGCAGCGAGGCACCCAACCGCACTGATGGCACTCTACCACAAGCGAGAACCCTCTGCGGTTTTGGAATATGATGGCCTGCTCTCCTCTGTCAAGAGCCTCACGAACGGCTGTCTGGAGCTGAGGTGACAGTATGCTACGCATGATCCTTCGGCGATAGAGGTCCTTGGTATCTACAACATTTATCTGGGGCAACTTGAGGTCTTTGTATCGCTGATTGAGCTCCACAAGTTGATATTTCCCTTGCACTGCATTATAATAACTCTCAGCAGAGGGAGTAGCTGTGCCCAGTACCACCCGAGCCTTAGCCCAATGAGCCATCATCATAGCCACCGAACGTGCATGATAACGGGGCGCGGGGTCTTGTTGCTTGAAGGAAGTCTCATGCTCCTCATCGATTATCACCAGTCCCAGTCGCTGGTAAGGCAGGAACACTGCTGAGCGTGCTCCGAGTATCACATCATACGGATGGTCTGACAATTGCTTCTGCCATATCTCCACTCGCTCGGCATCAGAGTATTTGGAGTGGTATATACCCAGACGGTCGCCAAAGACATGTTGCAACCTCTGCGTCATCTGAACGGTCAAGGCTATCTCAGGCAACAGGTACATCACCTGTTCTCCTCTGTCTATAGCCTCCTGTATGAGGTGTATGTATATCTCCGTCTTGCCTGAAGAGGTGACACCGTGGAGGAGGGAAGGTTTGAGGTTTGAGGCTTGGATGTTCAGGCTTTCGTAAGCTGCTTGCTGTGCAGGGGAGAGGGGCTTTATGCGCTCGGGATGAGCCTCTCCAGTTGAGTTGAGGCGTCCCACCTCCTTGTCATATAGCATAAGGAAGCCCTTATCCACCAAAGCCTTGATGATGGATGAGGTAGCATGGCTGGCATTCATCAGTTCTTCTCGTGTAACCTCATGCCCCCCTCCAGCTCCCCCCTTCAGGGGGAGGGATGGTGCTGACAGCTGCAGGTAGGTAGTAAACACCTCAAGTTGCTTGGGAGAGCGGCATAGCATGTCGAGGGCATTGTGGATGGAGCGCTCGTTACGATAGCTATCGCCGATGCGTATGTATGTCTCTACTCGTGGTCGATAGGCACCCTCCTTCTTCATACCCTGAGGCAAGGCAGCAACGAGGATATCGCCTAATGGGCACATATAATAGCTACTTATCCACTGCCATAGCTTGTACTGATGAGGCAAAAGGACTGGCTTAGCATCAAGAACGGAGATAAGGGGCTTCACCGTGATGCTGGAGTCTGGGGCATCACGGTGCACTCTCACCACAAGGGCTATATGGCGCTTGGTGATACCAAATGGCACCACTGCCCTGACGAACGGCTGCACCCGAGACTCTTGCTCCGTAGGCACAGAGTAGGTAAACAGACCATCGAGAGGTACGGGGAGTATGACATCGACATATAGCATAAGTACGTGCAAAGGTAATAAGAAAAATTAAGAA
>JAGCPC010000080.1 GCA_017642485.1 Prevotella sp.
AATTTTCAATTTTCAATTTTCCACGAGCCCACGCCGACAGTGGAACGGTGCTATTGGGTAAGGCGATAGAATATTATCAGGGAAGAAAATACCATGAGAGTATCCTAACATTCGAGAAACTGCGACGCAAATACCAACTCAACCCACGCTTCACAGCCTATCTTGGTTTCAGTTACTATAAAGAGAATATGTACGAGGAAGCCGTAGAGTGTCTTGAGGAGAGCATTCCTCAGCTCACTGCCTATTCACCCCTTGAGCAGGCGGTATATCTCTACGCTTGTGCCGAAAGTCACTTCAACCTGGCCCAATATCAGCAGGCGCTACCCTACTACAAGCAGGCGCTGCCGCTCACCACTGGTCTGGATGCTGCTGACATAAACTATCACATGGCATTCTGCTACTATCTGGACGAAACGCTTCGCTACGAAACGGAGCAAAACTCCTACAAAACGATTCGCTACGAAACGCAATCAGAGATTGCTACGAAAGTTGACACCCTCACTACAGACTCTCTAACTATCGATACTCTTACTGCCGATAGTCTAACCACCGATAGCCTCGTCACAGACACAATTCCCGTTAACGTTACCGTTGAATTCTTCCTCGAAGCAAATCGTCTGTACAAAGAGGCTGCTGCTGTGTCGCCCCTTAGTCCGCTACATACGGCACGCCTTGCACAAACAACCAAGATGCTTCGTGCCTTCATGAGAGAGGAGGAATAGTGGTAAATCCGAATTCGGATTTACTCCCCATCCATAGCAAGTCTGAAGCCGAGATTGGTTTGGCGATAATCAGGCCAGTTGCCGTCACGCGAAGAGGTGCGACACTTAACCTGCCTATCCGTAAAAGAGCCTCCACGAACACTGTGAGTGAGTGTGTCGTTAACTTGTACTATGGGGTCTTTTACCTCACCAGGTTTGTATTGTTGAAAATTATCCTCTACCCATTCCCACACGTTGCCACTCATATCGTACACGCCAACCTCATTAGGACCGTATTGTGCTACGGGATGAGGTCGGCCGTCACTGTTGGTAGCCATGCATGCTACACGATCCACATATTTAGAACCTGCATAGGGCAAAGAGAATCCCTTGCCGGCACCACGTGCCACATATTCCCACTCAGCTTCGGTTGGCAGACGAAAATTCTTGCCTGTCATCTTATTGAGTTTTTCAATAAAATGCTTGCAATCATACCACGATATGTTAACAACAGGAAGATTACGCTCGCTATCGTCATGAGCCTTATAAAGCGAAGGGTTGCTGCCCATAACGTGCTCCCACAGTTCTTGAGTCACCTCGGTCTGAGAGATAAAGAATGGCTTGGTAATAACAACAGGATGTTCGGGTTTCTCAGAGTAGAAGTCGCAGTCCTTTTGCTCTGCTGTGCCTCCCATAACGAATCGTCCAGGCTCTATACGTACCATCATGATGTCATTATCGCCAACGCTGATTTCTACAGAACCTTCAGGAACATCAGCTCTTCCATTACCACATGCAACAAACATTATTGCAGAGAAGATAGTGAATGTCAGTATGATAAAAAACTTTTTCAATGTTTTTTTGATGTTAATTAAATTAATAGTTAGTTAGTCTTTATTTTGTAATAATAATCTTCTGTTGCTAAAAAGAAACAGCCTCAAGCCTCGCTTTCAGTTGTGGCATCAGCGATCGTCTAATGGACAGCGTGATGGAACAGGTGGTTTGAAAATCCTGCGCTATGATGCGAGGTTCCATATCCTTTACTATCTTCATCACAGCATTTATCTGCGGATAGGAGAAGGTGTAGGTTATCTGCTCCTCTACCTGTCGCTCCTCTATGAGGTTTGCTGTGCGGGCATTCTCTATTGCTGACAGTGATGCCTCGCGGTAAGCTACTATCAGTCCTCCTGTTCCGAGGTTTACTCCACCGTAATAGCGTATGACAAAAATCACGGTATTGGTAATGTCAGCGCTCATCAAGGCACCAAGTATCGGCTTGCCTGCTGTGCTACTGGGCTCGCCGTCGTCGTTAGCACGAAAGGTCTCGCCTTCTGCACCAAGACGGTATGCATAGCATACATGACGGGCATCGTAGTATTTCTTCTTATACTGCTGCTGCAAGGTGCGTACCTCCTCTGCTGACTCTACATGGTGCATAAAGGCATAGAATTTGCTCCGTTTCTCGGTATAATAGCCTTCAGCCACATCAGCTACTGTTAGGTAAGTATCTCGCATTATGACAGTTTGTTCTGAATATAGTTGTTTATGGCCTTTACACGCTTTACAGGGTTTGTGACCACTTCCTCACGTACCACGTTTAAGTCGCTGAACAACTCACTGAATGCAGACTGCATCATATTAGGCTTCCTGCGCTTTTTGTCAGCCAAAGGGTTAACGACTACCCGTATTCCCTTGTTGTGAATAGCCACATGTAGCTCCGTGCCTTCCTCTACGGGATCACCATCATAGTGTATCACCCCAGGTTTGCTCCTGCGAATCATTATATCCTTCGCCTTGAAGCACTTGATGCGTGAGGATTTATCGAGAGTCTTATTCATCAACTCGATACCCACTTGCGGAGCCTCCAGTATGTCGAAGGGCTCCATAATCACTACGTCGAGCAGTCCATCAGACATACTCGCCTGAGGTGCTATATAGGCGTCGTTGCCATATTGAGAAGCATTAGCCACACTAAGCAGGAAGGCCTTGTATGGCTCGGTTTCGTTGCCATCGATGGTGAGCTCGTATGTGTCAGGCTCGTACGTAAGTCCCTCACGAAGCACATTCTCCAGATAGGTAAGCATGCCGCGTTTGCCAGCATCAGCAAACTTCTTGGAGATGAAAGCATCGAATCCCATACCGCAAGTGCAGAAAAACGGATGGTCATTGATGACACCATAGTCGAGCTCGTGAATCAAACCAACGTTGATGACCTCTATGGCACCCTTAACATTCATAGGCAACATAAGGTGACGAGCCAATCCGTTACCCGAACCACAGGGTATGATGCCCAGTGCTGTAGAACTGTCGATAACACCTCGTGCTACCTCATTGACGGTGCCGTCGCCTCCTACTGCCACGACGATGTCAATACCCTCGTCCTTGCATTGGGTGGCTATTTCATATGCATGACCAGCGTACTCGGTAAACCGCATCGCTGTATCAAAAATATCCTTGTCTATATGACGCTCTATGAGTGAAGGGAGAACGTCCTTGTTGCCAGTTCCTGAAATAGGATTTATTATGAAAACTATCCTTCTTTTCGTCATGACTTATGTTTACTACTACCGAGATAATAAACAAATAACCACACAAAGGTACAAATTTTTCCGTAATTTGGGATATATTGTTAATATATTTTCACAATATACCACATTTTATTCACCAAAAAATGCTCAATTTGAAATATTTTGTGTAATTTTGCATCTGATTAGGCGAAATCCGCCACGTAACACATTACATTCATACAAAAACAAAGCGCAAAGAAATAAAAGTCATTATAAAAACGTAATGGGACAATTATCTGAAAAATTTAAAAGCTATCGCTTGCCACAAAAATTCATGGAGGCAGGTGTTTATCCCTATTTCCGTGAAATAACGAGCAAACAGGGCACTGAGGTAGAAATGGGCGGACACAAGGTCCTCATGTTTGGTTCAAACGCTTACACTGGACTTGTGGGCGACAATCGTATATGCGAGGCAGCAAAGGCCGCTATCGACCAGTACGGCACGGGATGTGCAGGAAGCCGCTTTCTTAACGGTACTCTCGACATCCACGTAAAACTGGAGAAAGACCTCGCTGAGTTCGTAGGCAAGGACGAGGCTCTGTGCTTCTCTACCGGTTTCTCAGTAAACTCTGGCGTAGTAGCTATGGTATGCGGCCGCGAGGACTATATCATCTGTGACGATCGTGACCACGCCAGCATCGTTGACGGACGCCGTCTTAGCTTTGCTAAGCAGCTGAAGTATAAGCACAACGATATGGAGGATCTCGAGAATATACTCAGCAAACTGCCCAAGGAGGCTATTAAACTCATAGTAGTTGACGGAGTATTCTCAATGGAGGGCGACCTTGCCAACTTGCCAAAGATAGTAGAACTGAAGCATAAGTACAACTGCTCTATAATGGTTGACGAGGCTCACGGTCTGGGTGTGTTCGGAAGAAACGGTCGTGGTGTTTGTGACCACTTCGGACTGACTGATGAGGTTGACCTTATCATGGGTACTTTCTCTAAGTCACTCGCTTCTATCGGTGGCTTCATCGCTGGTGATTGGGACACTATAAACTTCCTGCGCCACAATGCCCGCACATATATCTTCTCAGCATCAAACACTCCTGCTTCAACAGCAGCAGCACAGAAAGCTCTTGACATACTCAAGGCTGAGCCAGAGATTATAGAGAAGCTTTGGGAGGTAACCAACTACGCTCTCAAGCGCTTCAAGGAAGAGGGCTTCGAGATTGGCGACACAGAGTCACCTATCATTCCTCTTTATGTACGCGATGTTGACAAGACATTCCTCATCACCGCTATGGCGTTTGATCGCGGTGTATTCATCAACCCAGTAGTGCCACCAGCTTGCGCACCAACAGATACACTGGTTCGCTACGCCCTGATGGCTACACACACCAAGGAGCAAGTAGATCGCTCAGTAGAAATACTCAAGGGCATATTCACAGAGCTTGGAGTGTTGAAGTAATTAGTAATTAGGAATTAGGAATTGAACATCAGCAAGAATAAGATAAAATTTATCCACTCGCTGGAACAGAAGAAAAATCGCCGACAGGAAAACGCCTTCATCGCTGAGGGACACAAGACTGTCGGCGATCTTCTTTTAGAGGGATTCGAACCTCTCCTCATAGTGCATACCGAGGAGTGGAAATCGCCCATACCCCTACCCTCTATAACGGAGATTATACAGGCTTCGGCTGAAGATTTAAAGAAAGCAAGTCTTCTGCTTCATCCTCAACAGGTTATAGGTGTATTCAAACTACCACAGGAACAACACGATTTTCTTGGTTCTGTAGCCGAAAAAGAGATTGTACTTTGCCTTGATGGAGTGCAAGACCCTGGCAACTTAGGAACCATCATCAGGACTGCTGACTGGTTTGGCATCAAGAATATAATATGCAGCCATCAAACAGCAGACGCATTTGCACCAAAAGTGGTGCAGGCAACTATGGGTAGCATAGCGAGAGTCAAGGTGCACTATACAGACATTCCCGCTTTTTTAAAGTCTTTACCCCAAGGCACACCAGTTTATGGCACCATGCTCGATGGGACAGATGTTTATCACGAAACCCTCTCCACCAACGGAGTCATAGTGATGGGTAATGAGGGTAACGGTATCACTGACGAAGTAAGAAAACTCGTAACTCACAAATTACTGATACCTCCCTACCCCGCTGACAGGAAAACAGCCGAAAGTTTGAACGTTTCTATTGCTACTGCAATAATATGTGCGGAGTTTAGACGTATTAACAATGTTAATAATTCTTAACTTTAAGCCAAAAACCTCTATATCCTCACAATAAAACATATTTTTTCAGTAACTTTGCAGAGGATAATATACATTATAGTAACAAACGCCTATGACAAAGAATATACTTTACTCACTTCTTATAGCATCAACGCTAAGTTTTGCGCCTTCATTGATAAGTGAAGCAAACGCTCGCATAGAGTTGAGCGACATAGAGACACAGCAGCCATCAGTAAGACAGTCTGGTTCGGCGCTCATCGTTTCAGGTGCTGTTGGCAAGACTGTTTATGTCTATAACCTTCTGGGCGTACAACTGATAGCAATACATGTGGATTCCTACGAGAAGCGTATAGACTTGAGCACGCTTCCTAAAGGCATCTATCCTATCAAGATAGGTAACTACACCAAGAAGATACAACTTTAACGGACACTACCCCTCTATGAACCGTTAACTGCAATAAAGCCTCCAACATATGCTGGGGGCTTATTCAAATTTAATAATCACTAAACAACAACAAATAACTAACAATGGAAAGAGATCAGAAGATTTTCGACCTCATCGAATCAGAACATCAGCGTCAGCTGAAAGGTATTGAACTCATCGCATCCGAGAACTTCGTAAGTGAACAAGTAATGGAAGCTATGGGTTCTTATTGTACAAACAAGTATGCAGAGGGTTACCCTGGTCACCGCTACTATGGTGGCTGTCAGGTAGTTGACCAAATAGAACAGCTTGCTATAGACCGTGCTTGCCAACTCTTCGGTGCTGAATATGCAAACGTACAGCCTCACTCTGGAGCACAGGCTAATGCAGCAGTCTTGCTTGCCGTACTCAAGCCAGGTGACTGCTTTATGGGTCTTAACCTCGACCACGGTGGCCACCTCTCTCATGGTTCACTCGTCAACACCTCAGGTATTCTCTATCGTCCTGTTGGCTATAACCTCAGTAAGGAGACAGGTCGTGTGGACTATGACGACATGGAGCGTCTTGCTAAGGAGAATAAGCCAAAACTTATCATTGGTGGTGGCTCGGCTTACTCTCGTGAGTGGGACTATGCTCGCATGCGCAAGATAGCTGATGAAGTAGGTGCTCTTCTGATGATTGATATGGCTCACCCAGCAGGTCTTATCGCAGCTGGTCTGCTTGAAAACCCTGTTAAGTACGCTCACATCGTAACAACCACTACCCACAAGACACTTCGCGGTCCTCGTGGTGGTCTTATCCTTCTCGGTAAGGACTTTGACAACCCATGGGGATACAAGACACCAAAGGGTGTTGTGAAGAAGATGTCACAACTCATCAACTCTGCCGTATTCCCAGGTCAGCAGGGTGGTCCTCTGGAGCACGTCATAGCTGCTAAGGCTGTAGCATTCGGCGAGGCTCTCAAGCCTGAGTTTAAGGAGTATGCCCTTCAGGTAAAGAAGAATGCTGCTGTACTTGCCGACGAACTCATCAAGCGTGGCTTCGGCATCGTTTCAGGTGGTACTGACAACCACTCTATGCTCGTTGACCTGCGCTCTAAGTACCCAGACCTCACAGGTAAGGTGGCTGAGAACGCTCTTGTTGCAGCTGATATCACCATCAACAAGAATATGGTACCATTCGACACTCGTTCAGCATTCCAGACATCAGGCTTCCGCCTGGGCACACCAGCTATCACCACACGTGGTGCTAAGGAAGACCTCATGGTGAAGATTGCTGCTTGGATAGAGGAAGTACTCAACGACCCAGAGAACGAGGCTGTTATAGCTAAGGTACGCGGTGAGGTAAATGCTGAGATGAAGAACTATCCTCTCTTCGCTTGGTAATAAGAAAAATCCTTAACCCTTAGATAACGTTGGTTAGCAAACGTAAGAGACGTTGGCACTGTCTGTCCGGACAGGAACCCACAGAGATGGATCGTACCATCATGTATTGGGAGAACAAGGGTAAACTCGTGCCAACGAGGGATTTGATAAAAACCCCAGAACAGATAGAAGGTATTAGGCGCGCTGGTGTTATAAACACTGGCGTGCTTGATGCTGTTGCTGCCGCCATTCATCCTGGCATGAATACTCAGGAGATTGACGACATATGTATGCAGTACTGCAAAGACCATGATGCCATCCCCGCTTGTCTGAACTACGAGGGATTTCCAAAGAGTGTATGTACCTCAATCAATGAGGTGGTTTGTCACGGAATTCCTAAAGAGGAAGACGTTCTCGAAGTGGGTGACATCATCAATGTAGATTTCACAACAATCAAAGACGGCTATTATGCTGATGCTTCGCGTATGTTCATTATTGGAGGTAAGACTACCCCTGAGAAGGAACAACTGGTGCGAGTTGCAAAAGAGTGCCTCGAGATAGGAATGGAAGCTGCAAAGCCTTACGGATTTGTAGGCGATATAGGTCATGCCATAGAGAAGCACTGTAAGAAATATCACTACGGCATAGTTCGTGATCTTGCTGGTCACGGTGTGGGGCTGAAGTTTCACGAGGACCCTGAGGTGAACCACTATGGCCATCGTGGTGAAGGAATGCTCCTCGTACCAGGTATGGTGTTCACCATCGAACCGATGATAAACATGGGTACATGGAAAGTCTTTGTTGATGCTGATGACCCATACGGTTGGGAGGTAATATCGGAAGATGAACTACCTTCCGCACAGTGGGAGCATACCCTACTGATGACTGAACACGGAGTAGAAGTGCTGACTTATTAGAGGCTCAAGGGTTTCAAAAGTTCAAGAGTTCAAAAGTTCAAGAGTTTCAAAGTTCAAGGGTTCAAAAGTTCAAGAGTTCAAGAGGTACTATCATTATTAAGGACAGAGCACACATATTAGCAATTGAGTCGTCATGCGACGATACTTCCGCAGCTGTGATGCAAGGCACAACGTTGTTGAGCAATGTTACAGCCTCACAGAAGGTGCACGAAGCTTATGGTGGTGTGGTGCCCGAACTCGCTTCACGTGCTCACCAGCAAAACGTATTGCCTGTAGTTGACCAGGCTCTTAAGCAGGCGGGAGTTAAGAAGGAACAACTGTCTGCTATCGCATTTACTCGTGGCCCAGGTCTTATGGGTTCTTTGCTTGTGGGTGTCAACTTTGCCAAAGGATTTGCTCGTGCTTTGAACATTCCTCTTATAGATGTCAATCACCTTCAGGGACACGTGATGGCTCACTTCATCGACGAACCTGAACAAGAAAATCCTCATCCACCATTCCCTTTCCTTTGTCTGCTCGTTTCTGGCGGCAACTCACAGATTATCAAGGTCAACTCCTACGATGATATGGAGATATTAGGACAAACCATCGACGACGCAGCTGGTGAGGCAATCGACAAATGTTCTAAGGTTATGGGATTGGGGTATCCAGGTGGACCAATAATCGACCGTTTGGCTCGTCAAGGCAACCCAAAGGCTTATAAGTTTTCCGAACCACACATCCCTGGTCTCGACTACAGTTTCTCCGGTTTGAAGACGTCGTTTCTTTACAGCCTACAGAAGTGGGTGGAGGATGATCCTGACTTTGTAGAGCATCATAAGGAAGATATCGCAGCCAGTCTTGAGTGGACCATCGTCGATATACTGATGAAGAAACTAAAACTCGCAGTAAAACAGACAGGTATAAAACACGTAGCTGTTGCTGGCGGAGTGAGTGCTAACAACGGGCTTCGCAATGCTTTTAACGATTATGCAAAGCGATTCGGATGGACAGTATATATCCCTAAATTCTCCTACACCACCGACAATGCTGCTATGATAGGTTGCGTAGCATCATATAAGTTAAAGGACAAAGATTATTGCTCTATTGATGCTCCTGCATACTCGAAAGTCACAATGAAGTAAAAAAGAAAATAAAAACTACATCAATATAATATGGAATTCGAAAACAAAGTACTTAGTAAAGAAATTCTTTACAAACTATACGAGTCAGGCAAGACGATAAGTACAGCCGAGTCATGCACCAGTGGACGTATTGCCGAGGTTCTGACCTCAGTACCTGGTGCCTCAACCTATTATAAAGGTGGCACCATCTGTTATTCCAATGAG
>JAGCPC010000081.1 GCA_017642485.1 Prevotella sp.
GAACGGGGTCTTATCGTTACCAGTGTCGTAGCCTAACTGCGAGTTCATTGTATAGTTCTCCCAGTTGATACGGGCTCCGCCAAAAATATGAACGAAGTGGGCGTCATAACGATTCTGCCAGTCTAAGCGAGTGTCGCTCATCACAGAATTCTGCTTCGAAGCCAACGAACGAACTTCGTTGTCGCGATAGCCGCCAATAGAGCTGACATAGTAGCTTGGTGTGCCATTGATAGGAATATAGTACATTTCCTTTGTGTTCACCAAGTTGTAGCTGAAGTGCTCTGACAGTGACAGATTCTCATTGAAACGGTACTTGGGAGTAACCGTCAGGTTGAGCATCGAGTTCTCAAAGCGGTTTTTGTTCTGTGCGTCAGCATATTCGTTAATAGCAGCAGGGTTGCCTAACTTCCAGTTATAGCCGCTGTAGTTTGCCAAGGCCTCAGAGAGGTATGACTCCTCTTCGATGTCGAAATGCGTACTGCTGAGTACACCGCGACCATAGCTGTAGGGACTTAGAAATGGACTCTTTACATAAGCTAGGAACGCTGGCGATGTAGGAGTACCTTCGTCGTAGCTCTCAGGAGCGCCGTCGTTGCGGATGTTACGTGTACTATTGGCAAACGAAGCATCGAAACGAACAGCAAAACGTTCGGTAAGTTTGATGTCAGTATTAAAGCGGATATTCAGGCGGTCCATGCTGTTATATTTCAGTGGACTCTGCTGATTGACATATCCTACAGACAGGTTGTAATTGGCTACAGCGTCACCTCCCTCCACGTTGATGCCGTAGTTCTGGGTCATAGCCGTCTGGTATACAAGGCTTTTCCAGTCAGTGTTCTGGTGATACTGGGTGTAATAATAGTAGTTAGGATCCTCGTTGAGGAACTTGAACTCGCGGATTGTACTATTGGTAGTCTTCAGTAGTTCGGAGGCATAACTGCGATACTGTTCGGCGTTCATCACCGATAGAAACTTAGGCTCCGTTACCACGCCTGCCGATAAGGTGGCTGTAATGCGTGTAGCCATCGACTTGTTGCGACGTGTCTGGATGAGGATTACACCGTTGGCACCCTTTGCACCATAGAGTGCAGTACCATTGCGCATCACCGTCACCTTCTCGATGTCGTTGGGATTGATGCTCGACAGAATATCATTGTAGAATCCATCATGCAGCAGTACGCGACCGTACTGTTGATCGATGATGACTCCGTCGATGACAACCAAAGGTTGAGCATTGACATTCAGTGAATTTAATCCCTGAATGAACATCACGCTACCTACACCAGGGGCGCCATTGCGCTGCTGTGTGTAAACTTGTGCTCCAAGCTGCTTCTGCACCTCCTCCTTGATGTTCACTGAGTTAGTGTACTTGAAGTCGTTGGCTGTAAAGTTGTTCAGCACGTTGGTCTCAACCTGATAATCCAGATTGAATGTAGAAGGATACATGCGCGACTCTTTCTGTTGCTCGCCTTTGAGCAGGCTTTGCCTAACGGGGTTATAGTCAGGCGAAGTGACATAGAGAGCCGTAGTAAAGACTGGTATATTCAATTTGTATGTACCGTCGTCTTCTGTAAGAACACTATAACCATTTAGTCCATCGGCCTGTACAATGGCTCCGGCAACAGGCTTATGTGTGGCTGCATCTACTACACGACCATGAACCGCACGTGTTTCATATTGCTTCTGCTTCTTGACGATAGTGCGCTTGCGTGCCGAATCATCCTCGTTGTTATCATCGTCCTGCGCCGAAGCATAGAGTGGGATGGCTAGGAGTGACAAGCTCAGCACCCCCCTAAATAATCTCTGAGAAAGGACAGATAGACTATCCGTCATTTTTCTTCCGTATATCTTGGTAATCATAATGCTTAATTATCAATTTTCAATTATCAATTATTTACTCCTCATGAGGCTTCAGAATGATGCAGTCAATGCGCATTGTACGTGTGTAGACATTGTCCTTCTGTTGCTTACTGCTGACATAGGTCTCAACTTTCAACGATACCTGTGGCTCTTCCTCGTCGAGACCGTAGCTGGCTACGGGGAACTTGAAGTTCTCTGCCACCTTTATATAGTCCACCTCGTCGGGATGGTTTGATGTGGCAGTATTGTTCAACAGGGGCACACCCTCGGTTTTGCCTGTTTTTACTACGCTTCCGTCCTGAACGTTATGGTAAAGCGTGAACTTCAAATTGGTTGGCAGGCGCTGTATGTCGGTAGCGTTACTGTCGTTGGCTAGAGCAGGAGCGGTAACTACATATATGTCGTAGCCAATGTTAGAGAGCACATCCGTGATGTTGAATGTTACGCTATGGTTTACAGTGGTACGTGTAGGTTCAAATTCTACAAAACCATTGTTCGACACCTTGTTATAATAATCGTTGCCCGACTGTACATAGCGGTTGCGTGGTACAATGGTTTCAATCCATGTGGTATCTTTCGTACCATCAACATTGGTGTTAATCTTGTTCACCACCTTGCTCACCTCACGGATACTGCCTTGGCTTTCTGCCTCGATAATCTTAGTCTGGAAGAAGGTCTCGCGTTTGTCGATTTTCCAGTCAGAAACCTTCATAGCCGTGCCATTGCTGCAAGCCACATTGGTATTGCCGTTAAATACACCATTGCTACTAAACGGACTGAAATACTGATAATAGTGCAAACTATCAGCACCCCATGTACTCTTGCGGGCAATGTAGTAGAGTACTGCATTGGTTGACAGTATTGAGTCCTGAATCATGGCATCTGTGTTGATGGTGCGACTGAAAGCAGTTCCTTTAACGATAGCCATGCGCGTGTTGGTATAGAATACAGAGTCACGCTTGTCCACAGTGTTATCGTAGTTGAAATAGTTCTGGTATTCGTCTACCAGTTTGTTCCATACCTGATTTGTGGGCATGAGCATCCAGTAGGTGCTGTCTTCATTGTTCAGACGGGCATTGAGGAACTTACTGCCGAAGAGGTCGTTCTGCTGACGGAACACTGAGTCGAGGTAGACTGTGCGACCGTCTACTATGCCACCCTCTACACTTTTGTCGGCTTGGAACTCTTTGCGGTAGAAGCGATCGTTATAAAAGAATTGGTATAGACTGTCCAAATCGGCATCGCGACGAATAAATTCAAATATGTTCGGGAAGAAATCTACCTGACTACCCACAGTGAATAGGACACCATTGCCGTAAAGTTGGTTCTTACTAGTCAGTTCACTGTCACCAATTTTGTTGGAAGTGAGCAGCAGGTTCTTTCCGTTCATCATCACGATGGAGTCGCTACTGGCACTTGACACTGAGTGATTGTATAGCGCAATATGGTTCTGCAGAAACTCCTTGATGGTGGTGTTGTCGTTGTCGTCAACCTTTCCCTTTTCTGCATTGTAAGCTGCTATTAGTAAGTCGGCATCTTCTTTTGATAAACAATCGTTGGTTGGTGCAAAAACTGTAAACACCTGCGATGAGGCCAGTGCTTTGTCATATCCGCAAGCCTCTACAACACTTCTGAAATTACTTAGCTGTGAGTCTTGCTGGATAGCCTGCCACAGCGAGCCCTCCTTTACGCCTTGCGCAGCACCGTCATAGTGCTCGTCCCATGTATCTGTGCATGCGACAAACGCCAGGCTGAATGATAAATGACAAATGATAACAGATAAACCTATCAGATGTCTTCTCTTTATCTTGGTAATCATAATCTTAATTTTACAATTTACAATTCTCAATTTATTACAGATCATCCTCCATCTCGCCGTCGCCGTCGACGCCATAGACGCTCTTAGGAACAAGCTCTAGATAGTCGAGCATGAACTCGTTGTTGTTACCCTGCTTACCGTCGCTGGCCACACGGAAACGTACGTAGTGGTCTTTTGTGCAGTCAATGTAGGTCTGGCACAATACGCGGCGATGGGTACGGTAGTTACCAACAAAGTAGCTCTTTGCCGATGTGCTGAAGTGGAATATAGATCTCGGTGCGCGGTAGGCTCCAAGGTTCTTTAGCACTTTCTGCTCAGCAGCCTTCTCCTCATCGGTCATATTGTCGTAGTCGTTAGGACCTTCGTCGAATATGAAGCGGTCGCCAAGGAAAGCTTCGTCGTTAAGGAACTGGGTCATGTCAAGAGGAATACCTTGTGGTATACCGTCGAAGTACACCTGTGCCACACCGCGGGTAGGCAAGGCACAGAAGCCCAGTCTAACCTGCCATTCGCCACTATGAGGCACTGGAGGTATGCGGAACTCGAAGTCGTAGTCACCGAAGAGGTTCCACTCGTCACCCTGCCACGACCAGAAATTGATGTGGGGGCGGCGTAGTACTACGTAACAGTTAGAGAATGTTACACCATCCAGATATCCCATTGGGAAGTAATAGTTTCGTCCGTTCTTTGGAGTCGATGCATCATCAGGCACGCCAGAGTTGTCGTCCTGTGTGGGATCGCCCTCAAAGCGTAGACCATTTGTCATCACTTCGGGGAATACGCTTGAGAAGTCCAGACGAATGCGCATATCCTGTACAGAGTTCTGTACCTCAGAGCTAAATGCTACCATGTCGTCTACATAGAAGAAGTGGCCGTTCAATGCATCGTGTACCACGTTACCCTCGACAGTGGGGTCAATGTGCTGACCTTCTATCTGGAACTGGTTGTCATAGCGGCGGTTTATATATCGCTCACCTTTGGTGGCGTTGCCAAGCCATGA
>JAGCPC010000013.1 GCA_017642485.1 Prevotella sp.
GCACGTGGCAAGACAGTATGCGCCATAGTGAAACTGAAAAATAGGACGGAGGCACATCGTGCTAATATGCAGGAGGACTTCCAGATGCTCAGCGACAAGGTGCTTAATAAGCGACGTGAAGATAAGGTACGTGAGTGGGTAAAGAATAAAATAAAATCGACCTACGTCAAGATGGATGAACGCTACCAAAACTGTGACTTCGAATACGAAGGTTGGTTGAGGTAGAGTTGATAGTTGGCAGTTGATAGTTCAAAAGTTTAAAGGTTCAAAGGTTCAAAAGTTTAAAGGCTATCGTAGGTAATAAAAGAAATATCAGAATAGAGTGGCACAGAATCATGATGGTGATGGTTCTGTGTCTTTTTGCCTTTGCCACCACTTTTACCGTGATGGCGCGTAAGGGACGTGCCGTGACAAAGAAGGTGGATGAGAAGGTATATCTGCAACATGCTGATGAACTGTCATACGACATTTATGGTTCACATCCCGATGCACAGTTTCTGAGAGGCAATGTGTCATTCTTGCATAAGGGTATGCATCTCACATGTGACAGTGCCTATTTCTATGAGAGCACAAACTCCTTTCAGGCGTATGGGCATGTCAGGATGAAGCAGGGCGATACGCTGACGATGGCAGGCGACAGGGCTTACTACGATGGTAACGATGAGATAGGCCACGCTTATGGCAATGTGGTGCTGACACATAGGAAGTCAAAACTATACTGCGATACGCTCGATTATGACAAGATGTACGGCATAGCTGATGCTTACGGTTCTGCCGGTATCAAACTGGTGGAGGGTAAGGATGTACTGACAGCCGACTGGGGCAGATACTTCACTTCTACGCGCCACTCTGAGTTTTACTACAATGTGGTACTTACCAACGATAAAGGTCTGCGTATAGAGACTGACACGTTGCATTATGCCAACAACACCTCACTCGCACATGTGCTGGGTCCATCCACTATAGTGTCGGAGGGTAGCACGGTGCAGACTGATGACTCTTATTACAACACTCGTACTGAGACCTCACAGTTGTATGGGCGCTCTACATTATATAATGATGGCAGGATAATAACTGCTGATACCCTGACACACAATGACAGAACGGGTATCAACGAGGGACGCGGACAGGTGGTATATAATGACACGATAAACAAGAATATACTGCTCAGCAACTATTTCACTTACAATGACAAGACGGGATACGGCTATGCAACAGACAGCATAGTGGTGATAGACTATTCGCAGAACGACTCCCTATGGATGCACTGTGACACCATCCGCATACGTACATTATATATAAATACCGATTCTGTGCAGCGTGAGGTGTACTGCTATAACCATGTTAGGGCATATCGCCGTGACCTACAGGCTGTGTGTGACTCGATGGTGATACTGTCCAGAGATTCGTGCGCTACGATGTATAAGGATCCTGTGGTATGGAACAACGGCAACCAACTGCTTGGTGAGAAGATAAGGATATTTGCCAACGACTCCACCATACGCTATGCCGAGGTGCTGGGGCAGGCACTGTCTGTCGAACAACTTAGTGACTCCTTGCATTATAATCAGGTGGCATCGCGAGATATGATGGCTTATTTCAAGAAGGGTAAGTTGCGCGAAAACTGGGCTTTGGGTAATGTGCAGGTAGTATATTACCCTATGGATGACTCGGACTCCACGCTGATAGGTCTCAACTACACCGAGACTGATACACTGAAGATGTATGTCTCAGAAGAACGCAAACTGGAGCGTCTGTGGATGAGTGCCAGTACGGGCACCCTCTATCCGATGACACAGACACCACCCGACAAGCATCAGCTGCCTTCCTTTGCGTGGTTTGACTATATGCGTCCTGTCAACAAGGATGATATTTTCATCTGGCGACCTAAGACAAAGGGGACGGAGCTAAAATTACAGAAACGTCGCGAAGCCCCAAAGCGAAAGATATAATGGATATAATACAATTACTTCCCGACTCCGTAGCCAACCAGATAGCTGCAGGTGAGGTCATACAACGACCCGCCTCTGTTATCAAGGAACTGGTGGAGAATGCCATCGATGCTGGTGCCACACACATACAGGTGCTGGTGGTCGATGCCGGCAGAACGTCGATACAGGTTATCGACGACGGTTGTGGTATGTCTGATACCGATGCTCGTTTGGCATTTGAACGTCATGCTACGTCCAAGATACGCCAGGCGACAGATCTCTTCTCGCTCCACACCATGGGATTTCGCGGTGAGGCATTGGCGAGTATCGCTGCTGTAGCACAGGTGACGCTGCAGACGAGAACTGATGAGAATGAGGTAGGCACCAGGATTCGCATAGATGGCTCACGACTGATAGAACAAGACATGGTGTCGTGTCCGCGAGGTTGCAACTTCCTCGTAGAAAACCTATTCTTTAATATCCCTGCTCGTAGGAAGTTCCTTAAGTCAAATGTTACTGAGATGAGCAATATAACACAGGCCTTCGAACGCATCGTGTTGGTTTATCCAGAGATAAACTTCTCTCTCTACAGCAATGGGCAGGAGATGATGTCGCTACAGGCATCCAATTTCCATCGTCGTATCGTTGATGTGTTTGGCAAACGTCTAAACCAGCAGCTGCTTAGTGTAGAGGCTGACACCACCGTGTGCAAAATATCGGGCTTTGTGGGCAAACCCGAGTCGGCACGCAAGAAGGGTAATCACCAATACTTCTTTGTCAACGGACGTTACATGAAACACCCATATTTCCATAAGGCGGTATTGTCGGCATTCGATCGTCTGCTACCTGATGGAGAACAGGTGTCATATTTTATCAATTTTACAGTTAATCCGGAGGATATCGACGTAAATATACATCCTGTCAAAACGGAGATAAAGTTTGAAAACGAACAGGTGATATGGCAGATACTCATGTCTGCGGTAAGGGATGCAGTAGGTAAATTCTCGACAGTGACGTCGCTTGACTTTGATACTGAAGGAAAACCTGATATACCTGTTTTCAATCCCCTTGGGGGAGGTGACGTGAAGGTACCCCATATAGAATATAATCCTCACTATAATCCATTCAAACAGTCTGCCACCGTAGAGACAAGAACACGTGCCGCAAAAGGGTGGGAGGAACTGTGGGGTAGCCCTGATTCTGCTCCAGCAACTTCAGTGCTGCTGACAACGGAAGCACCCTCCTTCTCCCCCGAAGGGGGAAGTGCCCCCTCTCACTTCGGAGATGGTTGGGGAGAGTCTGTCCTTCAGCACTCCGCCCGCTATATCCTGATCTCCAATAATGATGGGGTGATGATAATTGACCAACATCGTGCAAGCATACGTGTGCTATACGAACAGTATATGGCAGCGCTGAAAGAGAGAACTGCCCATACTCAGAAAATTCTATTCCCAGAAGTGGTTCAGTTCCCTCCGTCATATGCCGCTTCTCTGGAAACGATACTCACTGAGCTACGTACTTTAGGTTTCGACATAAGTAATCTTGGTGGCGGAAGCTATAGCGTGGAGGGTATCCCCTCGGGTTTGGGTGGCATGGATGCCGTGAGTCTGGTCAGTGACCTTGTGGCAGAAGCATTCGAACAAGGTAGAAATTCTACAGATCAGATACACAATATCCTCGCACTTGGACTTGCCAAACGTGCAGCAGTTCCCTATGGCGAGATACTTGATGAGGCTGCCATGAAGCACCTTGTCACACAACTATTCCATTGTGATACCCCACGTTACACTCCAGATGGCAAGAAAGTAGTCACTACTATCACAGATACTGATATAGAACGTATGTTTTAGATGTTAGATAGCCGATAGTGAAAAGATGTTTTCTGTTAACAAATTATAAAAAGAGGGTGTTTACTCACATCTTTCTCCTTTCAACTTTCTACTTTCATTTTTTTTTTGTACCTTTGCACTCGCTTTTGAGAAATACTCAAAAGGGCGTTTAGCTCAGCTGGTTTAGAGCATCTGCCTTACAAGCAGAGGGTCGGCGGTTCGAATCCGTCAACGCCCACAAAGTTTTGTATAAAGTACAGAGTATAAAGTATAATGAGGGCGTTTAGCTCAGCTGGTTTAGAGCATCTGCCTTACAAGCAGAGGGTCGGCGGTTCGAATCCGTCAACGCCCACCTCTCTCTCTAACTCTTTTAACCCCGTAGCCGAATTATTCCGACTGCGGGGTTATACTTTTCCCTTCTCTTCTATGCGAGAAAAACTCCCTCCCATGCTTTTGGGAGGGAGTTTTTTTGTATGAAGTTTTCGTAGTTACTTTAGCGACGTTGCGTAGCCAAAGGTGTTTCGTACGAAGTCTTAGAAGTTTATGACAAACGAACCGCCGAGTATGAAGGTATGGCGATACTTTTTGATGCTCATCCTTATGGGATTCAGTTCAGACTCCATCTCATCTCCATAGCCAGCAAATTCAGGATCATTTTCAATATCACGATATAAGTCCTGACGGCTGGCGTATGGCCATGCGGAGTTCATATAGCCCATTGGGTTATACTGCAGGGTGTAGGTCTTGCGGGTCACGTCATAGTCCACGAACAGTTTCCATGCAAAGTTGTCCTTGTAGGCGTATGTCAGTGAGATGCCTGTACCAAACTTTGTGCTTCTGGAAGCTTCAAGTGTGAAGTAGTCCCATGATACGTCATAAGTCTCGCCTGTAGAAGAGAATGCTATCATCTCTCTGTCCCAGTCCATGCCATCATATCTCTTCACCTCGCCCTGACTGCGTGCCGTGAGGTTGAGTTCCTGCATGATGCTTCTGCCCACGAGCAATTTCGTACCCAGTGCGAAGCGCTTTGACAGTGGGAAGTTGAAGTATGCGCCGAGGTCAACGGCAAACTCCGTCAGGTGGTCGCTGTCTATAGTAAACTGTGGCTTTCTGTCATCATTATATACTATGTTTTCCAAACCTTCAACACCATAGTCTGCACTCTGTTCTATATCTGCGAACAGTTCCTTTGCATCTGAATTAGCCACGTCGAGCACGCGGTCCCATCCGTTGATAGGTGATGCGTTGACACGCAGTCTTCCGCCCACGCCCACGTATTTGTTGAAGAAGTATGCACCCTCTGCACTCACTGCTGTAGAGGTACGGAACTCCAAGTGGAAGTTGTCTCTTTCGTTATCTTCAGTTTCATAGCCAAAGTCTATATTCTTTGAGCCAAATCCCATGCCCATGGAGATAGAGAAGAATGATGGGTTGTCTATGATGCTCTTGCCTGTGGTCAGGTTGTTCCTGAGCAATCCCTTGCCCTTGAAGAGTACATCGCTCAGTGCGTAGGCAAGTTCACCCGACATGATACCGATACCAGCACCTGAGAGCACATCGCTCACCCAGTGGCGGTTGTTCAGCACACGCATCACACCCGTTGCTGTTGCTACACCGTAGCCAGCTACTGAGTACCATGGAGAGCGTGTCAGACCATATTCCTTATGCAGAATCGTAGCACCCACGAAGGCAGTTGCCGTATGACCAGAAGGCCATGAGTTGGCAGACGATCCGTCAGGACGCATCTCCTTTGCAGTATATTTTATACCGTTTACCAATGCAGCCATGATGCCGTATGACATCGCTGCGCTTGCCAGGAAACGTCCCCAGTCAGAGCGGCCCTCTAAGCCGCCCACCTTCAGACCTAAGGTCAGAGCTGAACCAAAGAACTGCGTATAGTCGTCAATACCAGTCTTGAAGTCGGTCAGCAGCACGTGCTTCGTGCCGTCATTTACGCGGAATGCAGATTTCTCACTCTTGGCTATGATGCCAGCAACAAAGATTGGGATTCCCACGAACGTTACGTCGTCCATAAACTTATACGGCTTCACCCCAGGGTTAGTATGGTTCCATGTCCAATTCTCCTTGTCCCATGGTTTGCGGTCGCCCTGCAGGAAATTTTCGTTAAGGTTATGGTTAACGTTAAGGTTATCGTATGCGAAATTCCGCATCTCAGCATTACGCACGAAGTCCTCGCTAACGTTAAGGTCAAGGTTTTCGTTTACATTTTGTGTTACGTCAACGTTCTCTGCAGCTGTCATTGTCATTATGCTGCACAGTGTCGTCATCACAATCATTATCAGCTTCTTCATAGTCCAAATAGTGTTTTGTTAAGTATTTCGCCTACAAAGTTACGTTTTTTTACCCAATTAACCAAACTTAACACATATTTTTTTTATTTCTTGTGTTTGAGTGTGATAACTATTACCTCGCGCGGCATGTTGAAACGGAAGGGGAAATTGCCACCGAAGCCGGTGGATACAGACAGCAAGGTGGGGCGGTCATTTTCATTCGTTCGAGAAACAACACCATAGTTATCGTTAACGTTATCGTTCCCGTTTTCGTTCCCGTTATCGTTTTCGTTGAGGTAGTACTCTCCTCCCCATTCTTCGTACATCATACTGGCGGGCGACCAACCGAAGAGGCCGAACTGGGTGCCGTGGGTATGGCCAGACAGTGTGATGTCTGGCACGATGACAGGCATGACGTGATGGCGCCAGGCATTGGGGTCGTGTGTTAGCATAAGGGAGAGGGTGGGGGTGCGCCTGTCTTTGTCAAGCGTGGAAGCGATGGTGCCTACTGCTTTGTAGATGTCACCATACTGTGGGAAGGGGGGCAACCCCCAGTTCTCCTCACCTATGACAAGGATAGAATCCCCGTTGCGACGGATGGTTCTGTTCTCGTTCTCGAGCATATCCCAACCGAAACTGCGCTGTACGTCGCGTGTGCGTTGCACCATGGCTGCTTCTTCTTTTGGTGGCAGGCGCAGGTAGGTGGAGTAGTCATGGTTGCCCATAATGGTCATCACGCCGTCAGTTGCTTTGATAGAGGAGAAGGCGGCACGGTGGGGCTCCAGTTCGTTGGGAGAGAAATTCTCTATGTCGCCGACGAAGCACACGAGGTCAGGGTGCTGGGCGTTGATGGTGTCAATGCTCTGCTGAAGGAGGTGGGCATAGGGACCGCGGAAGGAGCCTGTGTGGGAGTCGGAGAACTGCACTATCTTATAGCCGTCAAAGGCAGCGGGCACACGTGAACTCTCGAAGGTGATGTGTTTGACCCTGAGCTGGGTGAAGCCAAGAGTGATGCCATATAATATAATGTATATGACAGCAAGTGCTACTGCAATGCCAAGATATTCACCGACTTTGGGTATGAATGATAATATGCTGAAGAGTATCTTGGGTATGCAGAACAGCACCATCACCAGCAGGAATATATTGGTGGCAGTATATTCTTTCTCCAGTCCGGCATTAAAGAACAGGAACTTGGCAAAGAGAGCCAGCACTATTGCCAGTGGCAACCACCACAGCCACTTCGCCCAGCATGGGGCAAGTGGTTTGATGTAGCGCATAAAAATGTATAGGTCGCTGCATAAGCAGAGACCTATAACCAGTATCGGAATAAATAGCTTAACCATATACTACTTAGCTGGTGCAGCTGGAGCGTCAGCCTTCTGCTGTGAAGCGCCAAAACCCTGTGTGTTGTTAGGGTTGGTCTGTGGCTGCTCTACAGCAGCATTTTCTATTACAGAACCGTCAGTAGCTGCCTGTGGTGCTACGTAAGCACATGCTATAGAGAGTACTACCATAGCACCTGCGAGTGTCCATGTAGCTTTCTCGATGAAGTTAGTCGTCTGGCGAACACCAGCGAGACTATTGGCACTTGCGAAGCCTGATGCGAGGCCACCGCCCTTTGATTCCTGAATGAGTACGATACCAATCATGAGCACTGCGGCTACAAGAATGAGAATTACTAAAAGTGTGTACATTGTTTAATTATGATTTTTGAATTATTATTGATTATACTTTATACTCTATACTCTATACTCCAATCTTCGTTTACGAATTAGCTATCAAGAGTTCGAGGAAGCGTTTCTGATCGTCGTAGTATTTGTTCTTCTTTGACGACTTTTCGTTTACGCGTTCCATGATGTCAAGGGCTTTCTTGTATCTGCCCTGTTTGATGTATATGCTGGCGAGTGTTTCGGTAAGAAACTCGTCATCGGGCATATCATCGTAGTTTTCGCTATCGTTAGGGTTGTCGTAGCTGTCGATTTCTGGGGTGTATTCCAGTTCTTCCTGCAAGGTTATCTTGCCGTCATTCTCGATGAATGCGTCGATGAGAGAGGTGCTGCCACTTGTATCGCCGTTCTCATTTCCGTTATTTTCTTGCAGCTCATCTCTTTGAGCCCCGTTATCGTTGTTGTTCTCGAGTTCCTCGAAGTCTGTGGCGAGAAGATATGCCACATAGTCGGTGGTGGCATCGACAGCGGTAGGCTTGCGGTGATGTGTCTCGTTGTCTGTTTTGTCTTCGGGTATAGTGTCGAGAAATGAGTCAATGAGTGTCACTGTGCGTGAGTCATCGTTGTCGGGTGTCTCTAAAGTTCTGCGGTCGGGTGGGGTGGTGAAACTTTGTGGTGACTTGTGCTTCAGTCGGTAGTGGGCTGCTTCCACGAGGTTGAAGAGCACACGACGGTCGGTGAAGTATATTGCAGAGCGGCGCAACTCTTCGTCGAACGACGAGTCGTGTAGCAGATACAGGTTTTTGAGCAACAATAGACGTGCCGTTTGATAATAGGGATGCTCCGCCGTGATGCGTCTCAGTTCGTAAAGCGTATCGCGGTTCATCATCTCTGGGTGCTGTGTCAATTCTTGTATGCTCAATTATGGTTGAATGTTGAATGTTGAAAGTTGAAAGTGTTTACCAGTTGGCGACGGTAGCATTGAATATCTGGTCGCACAGGTCATTACACATCAGCGTCACCAGTTCCTCCTGTACGCTATTGAGACTTTGTGTGGTCTCATAGGTCTGTGTGGCAGTAAACTGCTTTTCGAAGTCTTGATTATGGTCTTTTGTGTTGGTGAAGCGAACGTTGACAGTCATGCTGAGTTCGGTCTGCGCTGAGTATCCGTCAGCTGATACCGACTTGTTGCGTTGTTGATACTGCGTTATCTCGCCTTCTATTTTTAGGTCACCGTCGCGTCGTACCTGTATGAGACGTGTCTGGTTAGAGAAGACATCCTTCAACTGGTTGTTAAAAAGTGATGCCATGGGTCCCCAGACATATGTGGCACGTATTGGAAATTCGGCTATCTGTATAGTCTTCGTCTTGTTGTAGTCGATGCTTGCGCCATTAAACTTATATGATACGGAACATGCTACCACACATGTCATTGTGGTGAGGCATACTATCAGGAGTGATATGTAGTTGCGAATCTTCAATCTTTAACTGTGAATTGTGACATGAATATGATGAACTTTGCGAACTAACTGTGAATTATTGCAATCCGTATTCTTTCAGTCGTCGGTATAGTGTGCGGTCGGATATGCCCATCATCTCAGCGGCTTTCTTGCGGTTGCCGTTGCATCGTTCGAGTGCCTTCTCCAGTGCCCGTCTGTTAAGGGTGTTGACATTGAGGTCTTCTGGCTCTGCAATCTCTTGTGCGTAGTCTATCTCTGTCCCTCTGCGTCGGTAGGCTTCAGTTGTCATCACTTCTCCGTGTTCAGTTATCTGTGTCGGTGGTGGCGTGATCTGTCCTTCGTCTATCTGCTTACGCAGGGAATTGATCTCTCTGCGCAGGTCTGATACGTTGCCTCGCATTTCGTAGAGTATCTTAAAGAGCATCTCGCGCTCGTTCTCGTAGGTGCGACTGCCACCGCCCTGTGGCTGTATGGTGGCGAGTTCGGTGCTCTCTTCGTTCATAGGTATGAACTTCAGCAGGTCGTCAACGTCGATTTCTCTTTTTGTGCAGAGCACCGACATCTGTTCGGTGATGTTCTTGAGTTGGCGTACGTTACCGGGCCACTTGTATTTCATGAGCACCTGCTTGGCATTGTCTGTGAGTTGTATGCGTGGCAGACGGTATTTCTCGGACATCTGCATAGCAAAGAGCCTAAAGAGCAGTACGATGTCTTCGCCTCGGTCGCGTAGTGGCGGCATCTGTATAGGGATAGTGTTGAGACGGTAGAATAGGTCCTCGCGGAAACGTCCCTCACTTATCGCCTTACGTATGTTGACGTTGGTGGCAGCTACTATGCGTACGTTTGTTTTGCGTATCTCCTGTCCACCCACGCGTATGTACTCTCCCGTTTCCAGTACACGGAGCAGTCGTGCCTGTGTGGCGAGTGGCAGCTCGCCTACCTCATCAAGGAACAGCGTGCCTTTGTTGGCCAGTCCGAAGTATCCCTCGCTCTCGCCTATGGCACTGGTGAAGGAGCCCTTCTCATGTCCGAAGAGTTCGGAGTCGATGGTGCCTTCAGGTATTGCACCGCAGTTGATGGCGAAGTACTTCTCTCGCTTACGTGGAGAGTTATCGTGTATCACTCTGGGTATAATCTCCTTTCCCACGCCACTCTCACCATTGATGAGTACGGAGAGATCTGTCGGTGCCACCTGAAGTGCCACGTCGAGTGCACGATTTAGTGCATCGCAGTTGCCCACGATGCCGTAGCGTTGCTTTATATTCTGCAGTTCCTTTAAGTCCATCCTGACTCGTCTTTGAGCGAAAGTGAAAAGTTGTTTGCCTGGGCCATGCCGAGCATGCAAATTTTATGCAAAGGTACGAAGAAAAGTTTAAAGTCGTTGCCTGTTTAAGTTTTTTTTACTTATTATTCGGTTTTGTCTTCCTTTATACCCTCTGTATTCGGAGTAGGGTTGGCCTTTATGTAGTTGACATTTTCTCTACGATGCTCAGCGGGGTTAAAGCCTTTTTTCTTTACGGCAAAACGCGCCTTGTCTCCATCCTCTTTTCTCTCGTGGTATAGTTTCTGTAGAGGATTGGCAAACGGTATGTCATACACCTTGCGGTTGCGTGCTGTATCATTTGCTATGCTTATTGCCTGTACCATCCCTTCTGCCTGTGCCTGTACCAGGGGGATTTCTATACCAGCAAACAGTGTGACGGTCTCTTCGTTTGTCGCCTTGCAGAACTCCTCATGACATTGTCCCTTGCGCATCGTCATGACAGCGTCAAATGCCATAAAATCGTCGTTATCGAATATCTTCTTTGCTGCTATAGGACCGAATACCTGTATGCCGCCTTTGACGAGTTCTGATACTGTTGGTGCTATGACGGTGATATCTGCAGAGCCCTCGGTGGCTGATATCTCGTCGCCTACCGATGTCACCGCTATGCGTGGGTTGAGTATGCTGAGGTCACGTTTAAGCGCTCTGTTGAGAGTTTTTACTGCACTTGTCAGTCCCTCTGCGGATATGTCCTCGGACGATGTAGCCGACGCCATCCTGCTTGTAGAGTGTATGTAGAGTGGCATGACGTCCTTTGCCTCTTCGCCCATGATGTCCTTTATCGTAAGTTCCAAGGGCTCGTCGGTTGGCAGACACACTATACCGCTGATCACTCCGTCGAGGTAGTCGTCGATGGCATCGTGCAGAGCATCTTTTATTGCCATGTCGTCAGCACCATATAGTTGTATGTCGCACATCTCTTGCAGTGTCTCGTCATCGAGCATTGCATTGAGTATCCCGTGTTTCTCCACCGGAGCATTGCCCACGAGTGCTATGTTGAATTTTTTATTCATGCCATCAGTACTTTTTTGCTATTTGTTTTTTTCTTCAACGCTTTGTGCCGTAGAGAGCAGTCCGCATGCAGCCAGTATGTCTTCACCTCTTGAGGCGCGTATGGTAGTGGTGATGCCGTGGGTGTTGAGATAGTCGCACATTGCCTGCATCTTTGTTTCGTTGCTTGTCATGAGTGGCACCCCTGGCACCTTGTGGTAGCGTATCAGGTTTACGCGGCAGTCCAGCCCCCTCAGCAATTTTGCTATCTCCTTGGCATGCGTCTTGCTGTCATTGAGTCCGTCAAATACGATGTATTCGAAGGATAGCCTCCTGCCGTGGTGGCTGAATCCGTATGCTCGGAGCATTTCTATCACGTCGGCTATCGGCATGCCCTTCTCCGCTGGCATCAGACTGATGCGCTGCTCATGTATAGGTGTGTGCATAGAGATTGCTATATGGCAGGTAGTGCGCTCTATAAATTCTTGTAGTTTGCCCTTTATACCCACACTACTCACCGTGATGCGTCGGGGACTCCATGCCATACCCCATTTCTCTGTCAGTATTTCTATGGCACGTATCACTGCATCCATGTTGTCCATGGGTTCACCTTGTCCCATAAATACTATATTGGTGAGCGTATCACGTTCTGGCAGAGAGAGTATCTGGTTTATGATATCGCTGGCCGTGAGGTTGCCCTCGAAACCCTGTTTGCCTGTTTGGCAGAACATACAGTTCATCTTGCATCCCACCTGGCAACTTACGCATAGCGTGGCTCTTTCATGGTCGGGTATATATACCGTCTCGACAAACTTTCCCGAACTTACAGGAAAGAGGTACTTTATCGTACCGTCCTTTGACCTCTGACAACTTGCCGGCGCCATAGTACCTATGCAGTAATGTCGGGCCAGTAGCTCACGATTCTTCTTCGAGATGTTGGTCATGAAGTCCAGGTCTTCGTTGGTGTGCAACATCGTTTCGTTCTCGTTTTCGTGCGAACGAAGTGAACTTTGGTATAACCACTTTGCTATCTGACTTCCCGTAAACGCAGGCATCCCGAGCCCTTTCACCGCTTCACGCAACTCTGTCTTGCTCATTCCTATGAGCGGCTTACGTTCTGTCATTATTTCATTGCATTCGGTAGTCATCCCTGCTAATTTTCTACAAAGATACAACAAATCCGCGAGATGACAAAATTTTTATCTTAAAACATTCATTCTGTCCTACTCTTAAAGTCCTTTTGCTACAGTAATTTTCAGTCCCTATTGCCAACAAAATGCAACATTCGAAAGTATGGCTAAAAAAAATTGGAGAAGGAAAATTAACAGGCCGCTTCCGTAAATTTGTATCTTAAAACTGCAATATCTACATGTTTTCCGTATAAACCATAAGCTTTAGTGATGCAAAACATATGCTTTTGTGAGGTAAAAGGATATGTTTTGAGAGGTAAAAGGATATGTTTTGAGACGTTAAAACCACCACTTTTAGCAACAAAAGCCGACCTCTCTAAGTCAAAGTTTTCGTGTGCTGTTTATAAAGTTCTGTTATTCAGCGAATTGCAAAACTGGCAAAAAATAGGCGATTTTGAAGACTATTTTTCATTTCTTCAAAAAAATCGCAAGCATTTGCCACTAAGAGAGACGTTGGCAGAGAAAAAGTTTTGCTGTTTCCCGTGAAAAATAAATATCTTTTATTGCTTTATTTTTGGTGCTTCCAAACATTTTGCTTATCTTTGCAAAAATAAAATGGATGAGCTTATAACTAAGACTGAAAACTTCTAATGATAGACTATCAGGCGATAATCGACTATTACTACCCAGAGGCTGAGGTGCCAGAACTGAGGGAGATATTGCTGAAACACAGCAGCGCGGTGGCGGAGAAGGCTGTAAAGATAGTGGATGCTCATCCCGAACTGCATTGCGACCGCAATTTTGTGTATGCTGCTGCCATGCTCCATGATATCGGTATCATACGTTGTGATGCACCAGGAATACACTGCTATGGCACGGAACCATATATAAGGCACGGGGTGATAGGGGGAAAAATGGTTGAAAGTTTAATGTTGAAAGTTGAAAGAGGGGAGGATATAGTACGTGTTTGTGCCCGTCATACGGGTACAGGACTGCCTGGGTTGGAACCTGAGACATGGGAGGAAAAAATCATCTGTTATGCCGATAAGTTCTTCTCCAAAACAAAATTAGATAGGGAGAAGACATACGAAGAGGCACGACAGTCACTACTGAAGTTTGGTGAGGAGGGAGTAAGAAAATTTGAAGAATGGCACAGACAGTTCGAATTGACGAATTAACAAATTGACGAGTTGACGAATGAAGTACGCAGACTATATAAAAGAGATAGAGATAGACTCTCTATGGCACGAGGGCGGCACGGAAGGAAAAGGACGTTCTCAGGGTGAGAAGCATATAAGGTGGCAACTGGACCCCAGTGTTAACATTCTGAGCGGAGTCAATGGTGATGGCAAGAGTACCATACTGCGACGTACTATTATGGGGGTACGCAGGGTAAGTGACGTCGGAGGCGATGGGATACGCATTGCTACCGTGCCTGAAGATGCGGAGTACGTACGCTACAATTGGATTGCCACACCTGATGTGCGCTCTGAGTATGACACCAACCTGCTGACACTTGTAGAACGCTATGAGACGGTGATGCACGATGAGGTACGTCAGACGCTATTATTTGATATCATCGACAATCTCTTCAGTGCTACGCATAAGACGGTGGATAGGAGTAAGAAGGAGTTTGCAATGCTCTTCTGGGGCGAACCGCTGGACCTGACAGTACTCTCAAGTGGCGAGAAACAGATGCTTACGATACTGCTTGCGGTATATTTGGAAAATGATGAGCATTACGTGCTCTTTATGGATGAACCTGAGGTGAGCCTGCATGTGGAGTGGCAGAAGGTGCTGATATCTACAATACTGAAGCTCAACCCGAATGTTCAGATAATACTCTCCACCCATTCACCTGCTATGATAATGGATGGTTGGATGGACAAAGTGACCGAGGTAAGTGAGATCGCATCTTAACAGTTACATATCGTCTGATTACGTCGGAGCGGCAAACGCACTGAGGGGCAAGTCTGCACGCAAGCGCATCGTAGCTTACGTGGAGAGCTATGATGATGTGTTGTTTTGGCGTATGGTGTTGTCAGAATATGAGGATGAGACACGCTATTTCGAGGTGATGCTACCCACTAAGGGCAATCTGAAGAAAGGCAAACGACAGGCGCTGTTGTCACTGATGACACAGAGTGATGATGCGGCGGTGTCAGGTGCGGACGCCAAGCACCACCGAATGAAGATAGGTGCCAATATGATAGCCTGTGTAGATGCCGATTACGACTACCTATTGCAAGGAGCTACTTCGCTGAGCAGGTTTATACTCAACAGTCCCTACGTACTACACACCTATGTGTATGCCATAGAAAACTACCAGTGTTATGCTCAGGGGCTGCACAACGTTTGTGTCATGTCAACGCTCAATGACCATCATCTTTTTGACTTTGAGGACTTCATGGCTCAGTACAGCCGTATCATATTTCCACTCTTCGTATGGAGTGTGATGCTCTACATTGACGGTGAGTACAGCAAGTTTACCATCACCGACTTCAATAATGTAGTAGGCATCAAGCACGGTAGGATGCAGGACATACCGCAGGTGCTCAACAAACTACGCCACAAGGTGCGGGTAAAGGTGTCTATGTTACAGCGCGAGATTGAGGGCAAGAAGGAAGAATATCTCAAGACAAAGGACTTATTGCTCAGACTCGGAGTGACGCAGGAGACCACATACCTGTATGTACAGGGGCATCACCTGTTTAATAATGTTGTGGTGCCCACTATGCAGTCGGTATGCGACGAACTGCGTCGTGAGCGTGAGTTGGAGATACGCCGCAAGGCATGTCATGTGGTGCAGATGCAGAATGAACTGTCGGCTTATAACCATTCGCAGAGTGATATATCACAGATGCTGAAGAAGAGTCAAGGCTACGTGCGTTCTGCTCCTTATAAGAGACTACAGGAAGATATAATAAAACTATTATCATATGAAAAGAAAACTAACACTGACAATCGCATTCATAGTGTCGGCAATGATGCTGACAGCTAAGACCTATTATGCAAAACCTAACGGTACGGGCGATGGCTCCAGCTACGATAAGGCGGGTGAGTTTACCACTCTGGTAAAGAGCCTCTCGGCTGGTGACATACTCTATTGCCTCGGCGGACAGTATGACTACAGCAGCACTATCAGCATCGCTGCAAGTGGTAACAGTTCGCAGTATGTCAACATTTGGGCGTATGGCAATGAGAAACCTATCTTCGACTTCCGTAAGATAGCCTACGGCTCAAGGGGTATAAATACTAAGGGTAACTATATCTACATGAAGGGCTTGACCATTCGCTATACGGGCAAGAACGGCTTGTTGCACGAAGGTTCATATAGTAAGTTTGAACTCCTCGATGTGTATGGCAACGGCGATACTGGTGTGCAGATGAAGGGTGGACATAACAACCTGATACTAAACTGCGACTCGCACGACAACTTCGACTACGAACTTGGTGGAACAAGTATGGCTGATTTCGGTGGCAATGCCGATGGTTTTGCTGACAAGCAATACACTGGTGGTGGCAACACCTACAAGGGTTGCCGTGCATGGAATAATAGTGACGATGGTTGGGACTTCTACCAACATGTGACAGGCGGCTATGGTCCTACTGTTATCGATAGCTGTGTGTGCTACAACAATGGTCCTGGTTACTACAATATGGTGGGTCATGCGCGCTATGAGACAGATAAGTCGTGGTTTCAGCAGTTTGAGGGCAGTGGAAAGGTGGTGACCTCAAAGCGTGAGGGCAGTCCTCAATACACCGTCACCCTCGCTCAGTACGTTAATCTGGGCAATGCCAACGGCTTCAAACTTGGTGGTGGACAGACCAACCATGACGTGATGCTCACCAATAGCCTCTCCGTATATAATGGTGTGGAGTTCCACCTTGAGTCCAGTTTGGGTGCTAAGGGTATAGACCAGAATAACAACGCTGGCGAGATGTGGGTGTACAACAACACCAGTTGCTACAATGCCAAGAACTACGGTTTCGACCAAAAAGCCTGCGGTACTCTACACCTTTATAATAATGTGAGCTACAAGGGTGTGAACAGTGACGTGATACAATGTAAGAGCTATGAGGAGAAGAACAACTCATGGAACATCAGCGGTTTGACGGTTGCAGAGTCCGATTTCGTTAGCACAGAGGTGATAGAGAGCGAGATACTCGGAGCACGTCAGGCTGACGGCTCATTGCCTGAGATAGCCTTTATGCATCTCACCGAGAACTCTAAGCTTATCAATAAAGGAACTGCTGATACCGAACTGCCATACTATGGCACTGCACCTGACCTGGGTTGCTTCCAGTACGTGGATGGTAGCACACCCCATGTGCCTGTTACGATATCTGTGATGGGTATGGAGGAACAGAAGGTGCGCGCAGGACGTGCCATAGTGACTACCACGGTGACGGCGGGAGGCTCAGCAACTGCTGTAGAACGTGCTGACAATACCGCCATACCAGGTGTGTCAGTAAGCATCGATGGCAAGGTGGCAACAATATCTGGTTCGCCCACGGTGGCAGGCAGTTACGTACTCACCTTCAGAACAGTGTCTGGTTCGGAGCAGGATGAATTGACGGCAACACTGAAAATCACGGTGTCAGAGGCAACGGCCCCAGTTGTGGCATACGTGACGACAGGTACCAGCGGCGACAATGATGCCGATGCCAAGATACTGGCTGCGATAAAGAAGGGCTTTGAAGTGAAGATTTTCGATGCAAGCGTTTCTACCAACGACTACGGCGAGTGCGACGCTATAGTGATGAGTCCGGTACCTGGCTCTAATGCAGCTGCTATGGCAGGAATTAAGGACTACGCCCTACCCAAACTGCTCCTCAAACCTTGGGTGATGAAGAACGGCGTGTGGAACTGGGGTACACCTCAGAATACATCGGACCTCTCTGTTAATGTCAAAGAACCTACCCACACTATTTTCAGTGGCATAACACTCGGTAGCAATAACACCCTGAATTTGTTTAGTTCAGTCAATACCAACGCAGTTACCGCCATCAGCAGTCCTTCCAATTGGTCTGGCTACACTACCCTTGCTACTCCGACAAGCAATAATTATATCAGCATTGCTGACCTGACGGGTGCCACGCTCAATGGCAGCAAGATAAGTGACCGTTGTATCATGATAGGTGTCAGTGAGTATTCTACTGCCAACCTCACAGAGGATGCACAGCAACTTATCCTCAATGCCACATACTACATCCTTGGTATGGATGTCCCCTCTGGAATAGTTGATGTAAATGCTAACGATCAGTTATCGACTCTTAATCGCCAATTAAGAGTAAATCTCGTGGGTCAGCGAGTGAATGAAGGCTATAAGGGCATAACCATCAGCAATGGCAAGAATGTGATGAAATAATTCGATATAACGACATAACGATATTTCGACATAACGAAAAAAATATGATTGACTTTTCTTTTTATTCTCCGACAGAGTTTGTTTTCGGTCGCAATACGGAGGCAAAGACCGGAGCGTTGGCAAAACAATATGGCGCCAACAAAGTTATGATACTCTATGGTGGCGGTAGTGCCGTAAAGAGTGGTTTGATAGGTAGGGTAGAGGCATCGCTCACAGATGCGGGAATATCTTACGTCACACTCTCTGGCATACGTCCTAATCCTACCGAAGACAAAGTGCGCGAGGGAATTGACCTGGCACGTCAGGAGGTGGTTGACTTCCTCCTCGCTGTGGGTGGCGGTAGTGTCATCGATACGGCAAAGTCCATCGCTTGTGCAGTAGATTACGAGGGTGACTTTTGGGACTTCTATATCGGTAAGGCAAAAGTGACCAAGGCACTGCCCGTTGGTGTGGTGCTTACCATACCAGCTGCGGGCTCCGAGGGCTCGGGCAATGCCGTCATCACCAATACTGCGACACAGCAGAAACTGGGCATTAAGGAACCCATGCTCCTGCGTCCTAAGTTTGCGGTGATGAACCCCGAACTAACCATGACTCTTCCTGCGTGGCATACCGCATCGGGCATCTGTGATATGATAGTACATATCTTGGAACGCTATTTCTCTAATACAGATAATGTAGAAATCTCAGACCGTCTCTGTGAGGGTGTCATTACTGCTATTATCAATGAGGCGCGTAAGGTGATGCAGAATCCACAGGATTATGATGCCCGTGCCAACATCATGTGGAGCGGAACGATAGCGCATAACGGCACCTGTGGCGTAGGACGTGAGGAAGACTGGGCAGGGCATCAGATAGAACATGAGATAAGTGCACTGTACGACGTTACCCACGGTGCGGGTCTCGCTGTGGTGACACCTGCATATATGCTCTTTATGGCAAAACATCATCCGGCACGTATCAAGCAGTTTGCTGAGCGTGTATTCGGCAAACCAACTGCCGAGGAGGGTGTAGAGTGCTTCAAGAGGTTCCTGCATGATGATCTGAAACTGCCGATTACTCTCCGCCAGTTGCTTCCCAACCTTTCTGATGATGAGATAAAGGCTGCCATACCGCAGTTTGTAGCTAATCTTCATAAGAATAAAGGCGAGAAGTTTGGCGCCTTCTATCCTATCACCCCTGACGTGACGACTGAGATTTTACAGCTGGCGTTGTAAGAACTTCTTTAACTTCTCTAACTTCTTTAACTTCTAAAATAAAATGAACATCACAAACGACATCATTTACATCGGTCAGGATGACCGCGACATCACACTCTTTGAGTCACAGTATGACCTCCCCGAGGGCATGTGTTATAATTCCTTCGTCATCAATGACGATAAGGTGGCAATAATGGACACCACAGATCAGCGCACCATTGCGATGTGGCTGGAGGATCTACAAAAGGCATTGAATGGCCGTACACCTGATTATCTCGTAGTACAGCATATCGAACCCGATCACTCCAGCGGCATCAGTGAGTTGCTGCGCCTCTATCCTAATATCAAGATAGTTTGTTCTGCCAAGGCTGCTGCCATGCTACCACTGTATTTTCCTAATGAAGGCCTTACCGATAAGGTGCTGACCGTCAAGGAGGGCGATACTCTGTCACTCGGCACGCATACCCTGCAGTTCATCATGGCACCTATGGTTCACTGGCCCGAGGTTATGGTGACCTACGACCAGAAGGACAAGGTGCTCTTCTCTGCTGATGCCTTCGGTAAGTTTGGCGTTCGCGATGCCGAACCCGATGATTGGGCTTGTGAGGCACGTCGTTACTACTTTAATATATGTGGTAAATATGGCGCTCCTGTCACTACCTTGCTGAAGAAGGTTTCTGCACTCGACATACAGCAGATATGCCCACTTCATGGTCCGCTTCTCAGTGGCGAGGCAATGGCTGAGGCTCTGCGTCTCTATAATATTTGGAGTGCATACGGTGTGGAGACAGAGGGAGTATTTATAGCCTATGCTTCAATACATGGCTGCACTAAGGAGGCTGCCGAACTCCTCTCTGCCATTCTCAAGGGCAAGGGATGCAAGAAGGTGGCTATCAGCGACCTGTGTCGTGAAGACCAGGCTGAGGCTATCGAGGATGCTTTCAAGTATGGCAAGGTGGTGCTCGCTGCCTCTTCGTACGATGCTGGCCTGTTCCCTCCTATGTACGACTTCATACATCATTTGCAGATTAAGGCATGGCAGAACCGTGAGGTGGCTCTGATAGAGAACGGATCATGGGCACCATCGGCTGGCAGAGTGATGAAGCAGATGATAGAGGAAATGAAGAACGTCACCATAAAGGGCGACCTCGTTACCCTGCGTGGTCGCATGAAGGATACCGACATACCAGCTCTCGAAGCACTCGCTGAAGCAATCCTTGCATAACGAATTTTTCGACATACTGTTTAAAGCAAGCAAAAAAGCAGGTGATGGCGACCTTATGGGTTGCTATCACTTGCTTAATATTGTGTTGCACCGTGCGGTGGACGCTCGATTGGCAGGGAGTAACATACACTTTGGTGGACTCTTTGCCAAGACTGATTTTCTATGCAAGGAGCATCATATAGATCGTTCGGTATATCATGCACTCAATGACTTCCGCCATCGTAAGGAGGAAGACCGAGAGGCCTGTTGGCAAAGGGATGTGAAGTGCCTGACATTGTTCTTTGCTTCGATATTTAAAGACTCACCCCCAGCCCCCCTCTTGGAGAGAGGGGAGGAGCATGCATTATCTTTCAAAGAAAAAGCAGATAAGACATTTGGTGATTGCTCCCCTCTCAGCAAGAGAGGGGTTGGGGGTGAGTCTATGGGTAGTGTTCGCCTGATTGTTGACCATTGGGATAAAGGCACCATATACGGACGCACTGACTACGGCGAGGATATGGAGGTGACGCTACCTGAGGGCTATGGTTACTTCCTTGATCTATTGGCGGATGGCGACCTGATAAACGTGGTGGCAGGCAGGATACTCATCTACCAACCCGACTACCTTGTTGACATATCGTCAGTGGCGGCATGTTTTGAGTCGTATGCCGATACGCCATACGTGGCATTGCTCAACAGACTGAAGACGACACCGCCAACAAAGGCGATACACTTAGGAAATCTTGCTTCGCAGTTCCTGGATGAGGTGGTACATGGAAAGGATGTGGACTATGCGGAGAGTGTGACACGTTTCTTTCACCGTAATGCTATTGATATGGCAGCGGCTGATGGAATAGATGCTTCATTCCATAAGGAAGCAAGGGAGCAGTTGGAGAATATACGCACAGCCATACATGAGACGCTGGAGAAGGAGGTGGACAGATATGATGCCTCACAGGTGTTGCTTGAACCATCATTCTTCTGCGAGACCTTAGGATTGCAGGGACGTATGGACTTTCTGCAAAAGGATTTCAGTGTGCTGATAGAGCAGAAATCGGGCAAGGGAGGTTTTCCTCAGCGCGATCCCGACACTCCCGTGTATCAAGAGAAACACTATGTGCAGATGTTGCTCTACATGGCGCTGCTGCACTACGGCTATGAACGTGACGGTCAACCCATACGCAACAGCGACATACAGTCGTTTTTGCTCTACTCAAAATATAAAAAAGGACTTGTGCGTCTGGGTGTAGCCCCCGAGTTGCTGCACAGGGCACTGATGATACGCAACCAGATAGCCTACTGCGAAATGTCGTATGCAAAGGGTGGAGCAGACGTGTTGTTACGCATGAAACCCGAACAGTTGCGGCGTAAAGAGATGAGCGACCGCTTCTGGAATACGTGGGTGCGTCCTGAGATAGAAAGGGTGCTGATGCCGATACAGACGGCAACACCGTTGGAACAGGCATACTTTCTGCGCATGTTGCGCTTTGTGGCTACAGAGCATGTGTTGTCAAAGATGGGGCATAGCAACAAAGAGGATTCGGGCTTTGCTTCAAAATGGCATAGCAGCATGGATGAGAAACTGGCATCTGGCAGTATAGTGGCGCAGCTGGAGATACAAGAACTGGTGAAGGACGACAGTGGAGTAGTGGCTCTGAAGATGTCACGTAAGGTGTATGATCCGTCACAAGAACAAGGCGGGATTGTCTCGCTCAACTTCAGAATCGGCGATATAGTAATCCTTTATGCCTACGAGAATAACACTACACCTGACCTACGCAAGACGATAGTGCATCGTGGCACTATCGATGAGATGTATAATGAGGAGGGACACCTTATTATACATATAAGGCTGCGTGCTCCACAGAGTGACGAGGCAGTGTTCAGCCAACGCAAGAACTGGTCGTGGGCTATGGAACAGGATTTCTTAGAATCAACAACCACTTCGTTGTTACGTTCGCTACACCAGTTTCTTACTGCACCTACGCAACGTAAGTCGCTGATATTGGGACAACGAAATCCGGAGATAGACACAAGCATAGACATCAAGGGCGACTACGGAGAGTTTAATCCTCTGGTGAGGGGAGCCATGCAGGCAAAAGACCTATACCTCGTGGTAGGACCTCCAGGTACGGGCAAAACATCGTTTGGTTTGCTCAACATACTCAAGGAACAACTGTTGCAGGGCGGCTCAATACTACTTATGGCTTACACCAACCGTGCGGTTGACGAGATATGCTCAAAACTGGTGGAGGAGGGCGTGGACTTCCTAAGGATAGGCTCGTTATTCTCATGTGAGAAGCCCTACCGTAAGTACCTCATGGAAAACAGGACGAAGGAGTGTAGGAATATAGGTGAGATACGTGAGATGATAGACCATTGTCGTGTGTTTGTTGGTACAACCACAGCTATCACCACAGCATCTGTGTCACTGTTTCGCTTGAAGTCATTCGACCTCGCCATCATCGACGAGGCTTCGCAGATACTCGAACCCCAACTGTTAGGACTATTGTCAGCAACAAAAGATACGAATGTCACTAACACCCCTCTCTTTAAGGGAGGGGATGGGGGAGGGTCTTCTATCCGCAAATTCGTGCTCATCGGCGACCACAAGCAGCTCCCCGCAGTGGTGCAGCAGTCGGAAGAAGAGTCGCGCGTCACTGAGCAGTGTCTCCTCGACATCGGACTAACGAATTGTCGTAACTCACTCTTCGAACGTCTGTATAACCTTAACGCTAACCTTAACCTTAACCTTAACGTTCCCGTTCCCGTTTCCGTCGTCTTCTTCCTCTCCCACCAAGGTCGCATGCATGCTGATATTGCCGACTTTCCCAACCACGCCTTCTACGATGGAAAGTTGGGCATAGCTGGTCTCCCTCATCAATTAGAGAATGTAGAGGGCAAGAGGGTGATGTTCATAGCAGTAAAGGGTGATGCTGCAAGGGATGATGCAGTAGGGGGCGTTTCTCCCTCTCTCAGCCTGAGAGAGGCCATGGATGACTCTGACAAGGTCAACCTCCCTGAAGCACGCATAATAGCACGTGAAGTGGTTAAGGCAATAACAGAAGCGGGTGAACAATTCGACCCGCTTAAAACTGTTGGCGTAATAGTGCCTTATCGTAATCAAATAGCCGCCGTTCGCCAGGCGATAAATGAAGAA
>JAGCPC010000082.1 GCA_017642485.1 Prevotella sp.
CGCTGGGAAGAATAACCTTTGCCAGCATTATGTATGGATTCTCGTTCATTGATGTAGTCTTTTGCCTGCAAAGGTACAAACAAATAACGAGAAATAGACTGGCAAACTATATTTTTAAACACAGGGTTTTGCAGGTGAGCCGATTTTTTCTCATTTTTTCTTTGCGCTATCAAATAAAATCACTATCTTTGCTCCATCATAGTCACTAAAAGCAAAAACATTATGAACATTCTGATTTTACAAAGCTCTCCAAGAGCAAAGGGAAACACTCCGTGGATGGCGGAAGAGTACAAGAAGGCAGCCGAGGCAGCAGGTCACGATGTGACATTGGTCAATGTCGCAAAGAAAAAGATAAATGGTTGTTTGGCTTGTGAATATTGTCACGGCAAGGGTGAAGGAGCCTGTGTGCAGAAAGATGACATGCAGGAACTCTATCCGCTGATCAAGGAGGCAGAGGTGCTGGTATTGGCTACGCCAATCTACTACTTTACGTTTAATTCACAGATGCAGGCAGCCATTCATCGCTTCTACAACATGATGACACCACCGAAAATGAAGAAGATGGCACTGCTGATGTCCTCATATTCGCCTGGTGTCTATGACGCTGCTATCGCCCAATACAAATATCTGCTAGGCTTCTGGAAGGCAGAGGACACTGGCATCGTCACAGCCAAACTCGACGAGCAACAGACCGATGAGACGATGCAGAAAGTGCATGAGTTGGTTAAGAATCTGTAACTCACGCAAGCGCTGACATCTATGATGTCGGTGCTTTTCTCCCAAAGACCTATATCCCCGACACCATAGGGTGTATTTTGGGAAAACACAGGGACAGTTAGCGTTCCAAAAACGCATTAGTGCACACCTCAATAGGCTGGCGCCAGCCATCCTACTCAAAACAAAAAGGCACGAAGCCTGAGAGTAAATCCTCATCTTCGTGCCTTTTTTTTTTAGTGATCCGCTTGGGGTTCGAACCCAAGACCCCCACATTAAAAGTGTGATGCTCTACCGACTGAGCTAGCGGATCTACCCTACTTCATTTTTGCTGATTTTAACCTCCAAAGATGGGGGCGCTCTACAAAAATGCGGTGCAAAGGTAGTAAAAAAAGTTGAAAGTTGCAAGTATTCAAAAAGTTTTTTGTAACTTTGATGCAAATTTTGAATAATACAATGATAGAAGGTCCTATAACATTTGATCGTGCCACACGTTGGGTTATCGTAATAGCTTTGGTGGTGACAGCCTTTCTGGTACTCGACTATCTGAGTGCTGTACTCCTACCTTTTTTTATAGCGTGGATATTGGCTTATCTGCTTTATCCGCTGGTGATTTTCATCGAGAAGAAGATGAGGGTGAAGGTGAGGGCTCTGAGCATACTGCTTGCCTTCTTCAGCGTGGTGATAGTGTTGGGTGGGGTGTTTTATTTTATCATCCCACCGATGATAGACGAGTTCTCGCGCTTTACCTCACTGGCAACGCGCTATCTGCATGATGCTACGCACATAAGGAATTTTCCGGAGACGATACAGTGGTGGTTTAATGATAACAGGGATGACATAGAGCAGTTTCTGAAGTCGGAGAATTTTACCAATACGGTAAAGGAGACATTGCCCACGGTGTTCTCGGCAGTGAGTCAGGGACTGGCTGTGGTGCTGAGTATCATAGCTTCCTTTATCACGTTGCTTTATATGTTCTTCATACTGATGGACTACGAATACCTCACGGAGAACTGGGTGCGCATATTCCCTCCTAAGGTGCGTCCATTCTGGCAGGATCTGGCAAAGGACGTGAAGGTATCGCTGAACAACTACATACGTGGCCAGGGACTGGTGGCACTGACGATGGGCATATTGTTCTGCATAGGTTTCCTCATAATCGACTTCCCCATGGCGATAGGTTTGGCTATCATGATAGGTATCATGGATATGGTGCCGTACCTGCATTCGCTGGCGCTGATACCTACGGCATTCCTCGCCGCCATGAAGTCGGCAGAGACGGGCCAGAGCTACTGGATGGTGTTTGGTGGTGCCCTGTTGGTATTTGCCGTAGTGCAGGTGATAATAGATAGCATAGTGACACCGAAGATCATGGGTAAGCAGATGGGACTGAACCCTGCCGTGCTGCTGCTCTCGCTCTCGGTATGGGGTGCACTGCTGGGCTTCATAGGACTTATCATAGCCCTGCCTGCTACTACAGTGATTATACTGTACTGGAAGAGGTACATAACGAAGGAGGAGAATTCATAATTCATAATTCACAGTTCACAATTAACTTCGTTAAGGCACTCTGTAATGTCTTAACTACTTAACTACTGAATACTTAACTACTTCAGAAAGTCGAGTTATGCTATATTTAATCCCCACACCGGTGGGTAATATGGAAGATATGACCTTCAGGGCAGTGAGACTGCTCAAGGAGGCAGACCTGATACTGTGCGAGGATACTCGTACGAGTGGCATATTGCTGAAACATTTCGACATAACGGAAAAGAGGTTGTGGGCTCATCATAAGTTTAATGAGCACACCACAGCACGCGGCATAGTGGAGCGACTGAAGAGTGGCGAGACGGTATGCCTGATAACAGATGCTGGCACCCCTGGTATCAGCGATCCAGGGTTCTACTTGGTGAGAGAGGCTGTGGAAGCTGGCATCGAGGTGCACACACTGCCTGGAGCAACGGCTTTCGTGCCAGCGCTGGTGAGCAGCGGACTACCCTGCGACAGATTCTGTTTCGAGGGTTTCCTGCCCCAGAAGAAGGGCAGGCAGACACGACTGACGGAACTGGCTCAGGAACCTCGCACGATGATAATATATGAGTCGCCACGCAGGGTGGTGAAAACCTTGGAGCAACTAATAGAGTTCTTTGGCGAGGACAGGCGCATGAGTGCCTGCAGGGAGATATCGAAGATACACGAGGAGAGTGTGAGGGGCACGATAAAAGAGGTGTTGGAGCACTTCAAAGAGCATGAGCCGAAGGGGGAGTTTGTGATCATTATTGAAGGAAAAAGTAAGAAGGAAAAAGTAAAAAGTTGATGGAACGCCTACTGCACTACACTTGGAAGCATAAGCTTCTGCCATTGGGCGAACTGAGAACCACCGATGGCAGGATGGTGGAGGTGGTGTCGCCAGGACTGTATAACGACAGTGATGCAGGACCCGACTTCTTCAATGCCAAGGTGAAGGTGGACGGCATGCTGTGGGTGGGCAATGTGGAGCTTCACGTAAAGGCGAGCGACTGGTACCGACACCACCACGACAAGGATGCGGCCTACGACAGTGTGGTGCTCCACGTAGTGACACACGCTGATATGCAGGTGAGCAACAGCATGGGACAGAGCATCACGACGCTGGAGATACCCATAGCCGAGCAACTGCAAAGCGACTATGCCTCGCTGATACACTCGGACAAATATCCTCCTTGCTATGAGGCGATAGGCAGTTTGCCAGCGCTGAAGGTGCACAGTTGGATGAGCACGCTGCAGGTGGAGCGCCTGCAACAGAAGACGGATGCCCTCGTGAGGCGAGTGCAGCAGACAAGGGGATCATGGGAGGATGCCTACTTTGTGACCCTGGCGCGCAACTTCGGTTTCGGCATCAATGGCGATGCCTTCGAGATGTGGGCAATGGCGATGCCGATGAACCAGGTGGCTCACCACAGAGATGACCTATTTCAGGTGGAGGCATTATTCATAGGTATGGCAGGACTGCTTGACAGGGTGGAAGAGAAATACGCCAAGGAGTTTGCTTACCTGCAGCATAAATTCTCGCTGACGCCGATGGATCCTATGCTATGGCGCTATCTGCGCACCCGTCCGCAGAACTTTCCCCATGTGAGGATAATGCAACTGGCAAGGATGTACCACGAGCAGCGTACCTCGCTCAGTCAACTGCTTAGTTGCAAGACGGTGAAGGACATCACCACCTTATATAATATAAAGGGTGCCAAACTGGATCTGCTCATCATCAATACGGTGGTGCCGACAGTGTTTGCCTACGGCAGATACCACGCCAAGGAGGAGTACGAGAATCGTGCTTTCGACCTGCTCGAGGCTATCAAGGCGGAGGACAACAACATAGTACGCATGTGGAAAGAATGCGGACTCGACGTAAGGACAGCAGGCGACTCGCAAGCCCTGATACAACTGAAGAAGGAATACTGCGACAAGAAGGAATGCCTGCGCTGCCGCTTTGGCTATGAATTCCTCTCTGGCGAACATCGGAATAAGTTCTTTAGGGAAGAAGAATAACGACCCCTCCCCCTTACCCTCCCAAGGGAAGGAGAATTTTCAATTTTAGCTTCGTTTTAGGTCGCATTCGACGAACGTTCAATTTTCAATTCTCAATTTTCA
>JAGCPC010000083.1 GCA_017642485.1 Prevotella sp.
AAAGAAACAGAATTTGAAGAGACTTTCAATTTTCAATGTTCAATTTTCCATATTGATTGCAGCTTTCTGCGCTATATGCGCAGAGCCCGCTATGGCACAGTTTGCATCGGCACCGGCTTTTCCTGGTGCTGAGGGCTACGGACGCTACACCACAGGTGGCAGAGGTGGTAAGGTGATTCATGTGACTCGTCTGGATGACTACATAGACAACGCTGAGTACAGCGAGGCGAAGACAAAGGACGACCGCAAGCAGTACGAGGGTACGCTACGCTATGCGCTGAGCGAGAAGGGTCCTCGCATTGTGGTGTTCGACGTAGCTGGCACGATAGAGCTGAAATGTCCGCTGCGCATCAAAGAGAACGATGTGACGATACTGGGACAGACAGCGCCTGGCGACGGTATATGCCTGAAGAACTATACTATTGGTATCAATGCTAACAACGTGATAATACGCTATATACGTTGTCGTATGGGTGATGAGGGCAAGCGCTACTGGAAGGGTGACGAGAAACTGGCTAACCCAGCCTTTGAGGATGATGCCATGAACTCTTATCACAAGGCGGGACAGGAGTGCTCGAACATCATAATAGACCACTGCTCGCTGTCATGGTGTGTGGATGAGTGCGGCACGTTCTACGGCAACCGCGATTTCACGCTGCAGTGGTGCATACTGTCAGAGAGTCTGCGCATGTCGGTGCACGACAAGGGTGCTCACGGCTATGGCGGTATATGGGGTGGTGAACAGGCTACGTTCCACCACAACCTGCTGGCTGACCACGACTCACGCAACCCTCGTTTCGACCACGGTTATGTGAATCCGATGGCGGGTCCGGTGGATTATATAAATAATGTGGTGTACAACTGGGGCAGCAACTCCAGCTACGGTGGCGAGACATTCGCCGACGCTGAGGCGAAGAAGTTCAACATGGTAAACAACTACTACAAGGCGGGTCCTGCCACGAAGCAGAACACCAAGTCACGCCTGCTCAATCCAACGGCATACTGTGGCAACTGCAACAAAGCGAAGCCTGCTGACGTAAAGCCAGGACAATTCTATATGAAGGGTAACGTGGCTGAGGGATTCCCCGTTGTAGCTAAGAACAACTATGCTACGGCGGCTATCGCTTTCGACAAAAAGAGTGGCGTGCCTCCGATTGCTAAGATGTATGAGCTCTTCGCTCATGGTGAGGCTCCGTTCCCAGCTCTCGATGGCAAGTTCGGCTATAACACGGTGAGCACGCAGACGGCAGAGAAGGCATTTGAGAAGGTACTTGCCCATGCTGGCGCATCATACAAGCGTGATGCTGTAGATGAGCGTGTGACAAGCGAGGCAAAGTCGGGCACATACAAATATGAGGGCTCGCACGGTTCTACGGGCGGTATGATTGATACCCCAAGTGATGTAGGCGGATGGCCAGTGCTCAAGGGTACCGCAGAACTTGACAGCGATAAGGACGGCATACCTGACAGTTGGGAGAAGGCTCACGGCCTCGACCCAAATGCTGATAACGCTGCTACCTTTACCCTCGACAAGAAGGGCTACTACACCGACCTCGAAGTGTATGCCAACTACCTTGTGCAGGACATCACAAAGGCAGAGCGTGCCGACACAAAGGTGACATTTGAAGAGTATTATCCGATAAAGTAACAAATAAAGCCTCCCTTCGGGGAGGCTTTATTTGTTTTATACGTTGACTATGTCGAGCACATCGGCAAATACACCTGCTGCGGTAACTCCAGCACCAGCTCCGTAGCCCTGTATCATCATAGGGTGGGGGGCATAGCGCTCGGTGTGGAGCATCACGATATTGTTGCTGCCCTCAAGTTTGGCAAACGGAGTGTCGAGGCCAACCTTCTCGAGGCTTACGGAGCACTTCAAATGCGTTTCGCGCTGGAGTAAGTCGCTCCCTTCGTGAGCTGGTTCAAAAGTTCGAGAGTTCAAAGGGTTTTCGTTTTCGTAGGCGCTTGCGCCGTTTCGTAGCGAAGCGTTTCGTACGAAGTTAGTTTCCAGCTTCGCTATAAACCTCAGGCACTGCCCATTCTCCTCTACCTCTTTGCGCAGAGCCTCGAAGTATGGGTTGAGTCGGGGAAGGTTCGCCCAGAAGTCGTCGAGTGTGCCGTCGAAGTATTCCTGTGGCACGAAGAGGTTCCTTTCCACATCCTCCTGGCTCACCTCATAACCTGCCTCGCGGGCAAGGATGACGAGTTTGCGTATCACGTCGATACCTGAGAGGTCGATGCGTGGGTCGGGCTCGGAGAAACGTTCTTCCTTTGCCTTCCTTACGGCATCAGAGAAGGTGACATCCTTGCTTATGGTGTTGAAGATAAAGTTGAGAGTGCCGCTGAGCACTGCCTCTATCTTTAGTATCTTGTCGCCAGACTTTACGAGGTCGTCAATGGTGTGTATGACGGGCAGTCCTGCGCCGACGTTGGTCTCAAAGTTGTATTTCACATCGTTCTTTACCGCTGTCGCCTTCAGTCGTCGGTATGCCTCGATGTCGCCTGATGCTGCCACCTTGTTGGCACAGACGATGGAGATGCTGGCATCGAGGAATGGCTGGTAGAGGTCAGCTATCTCATGACTGGCGGTGCAGTCAACAAACACCATGTTGCCCTCCACCTCTCGGCGCATCTGCAGCACACCATCGCGGATGGCCTCAATGCTCGACTTCGGAGCCTTGCTGAACTTCTCGCGAAAAGCCTCCATAGAGAAGCCTGTGAGGTCCAGTCCCTCTTTGTCCATAAGGATGTTGAAGATATCCACAATGCCGACGATCTGCATGTCGAGATTGCGTTCACGGAGCAACATAGCCTGTTGCTGCGCCATCTGCTGAAGCAGTGCTCCGCCTACGGTTCCTGTGCCGCAAAGCACCACTTTAAGTGTCTTTTTTGCCATAATTGGCTACAAAGTTACGAATAAACGAGCAAAATAGCAAATTTATTTGCTGATTTTCGAGTGGGAGTAACTTATTTAAAGTTACAAAAAATAATTAAGAATTAAGAGTTAAGAGTTAAGAAAATCATCTATTATCTATTATCTATCATCTAATAGTCCTCTCCACGTGCAATGGTTTGCCGTCGGGCGAGAAACCGTCAATGTGCACGGTGTATGCACCGCGGTCGCCCTTCGCCTTGCGCTCTGCCATTACCTTGCCAATGATGACACGAAGCGTCATCTTGTCCTTTACTGTGATATTGCTGTTCCAGTATATCACTGGCCATGCCTGGTCAGCAGCAGGCCTGTTGAACTTCTTGTACTTCTGATAGCCCAGTGGGAACACCATCTTCAGTGCTGCGGAGCGCGATGCCTTACGTATGTCGGCACCGTCTTTCAGAGTGATGCACACCGCCGCCATGTTGCCTCCGCCCGAACCGCCTACGAGGAAAGCCGTATCTTCGGGTCTCAGCAGGTCTATGCGTTCAATTATCTCCATAGGGTACGACATCGCCACCATGCTGCCCACGCTCGGCATCCCCTCTGTGTCGTCGTCAGGGTCGTAGCCCTCCTCTATGCCGTCAATGAAGAAGCGCAGCGGTTTGCCACGATAGCTCAGCACACCGTTGGCGTAGCGCACCCCTGGCATGTGGAGCAGTGCCGTCTCAAGGTCGTATATGCCTCGCTTCATCAGGTCATCGGCAATCATCGTCCTCTCGGCAAAGTGCTGGTAGGTCTCCGTGAATTTCTCACGTTTCTGTCCTCTCACCTCTATCTCTGCCAGCATCTGTGTATTGGCAAGGTCTATGGTGCTCGATACTATCTTCATCTCTGATGGCACCTCGCTCTCGCGTTTGAAGTAGTGGGGCATGGCAGGCAGGTGGCTCACCCTCTCTGGCAGACTGTCGCCGTCAATCTTGATGTTCTCCATGCGGGTGCGCTTACCCTTCTTTGCCGAGATAAACACCAAGGTGCTGTCAGGCAGGTCGAAGCCCGAGAACTCAAATCGTCCGTCACTACCCGTTATGCGTGACTCGGTAATCTTCTTCGTTGGCACCACGAGGCTCACCCTTACACCCTCCTGCGGTTTCTTCGTACTGATATTGCCATACACCGTGCCCGATATCGTCTGTCCCACTTCGTAGGGCATAGTGGGTGAGTATAGCCTCTGCGACCTCTTTATATCGTCAAGGGTAAAGAGGTCCGGCTGATGCTCCAGCGACCACACGATGCTCGATGTAGAGTCAGCCCTGCACAAGCGGTCAGCAGTAATCGACATCGCCACGTTGGAACCGATGGGGAGGTTTAAGGAGTTCAAGTCGCTTCGCTGGTTCAAAGTCTTAGTAGCCGCAGGCGTATCGTAGCGGAGCGTATCGTAGGGCTGCAAGCCCATATCGTAGCAGGGTTTACCCTGCGTATCGTTAACGTTATCGTTGACGATAACGTTATTCGGCATCAACCCCCGTGATATATCCTTGGGATTCATCACGTGCAGTCGTTTGCGGAAGAACATCTCCTCTGTGGTTCCCAGCATGTAGTATGTATAGGCCACGAGGGTGTAGTCGCCGCTTGTCAGTTCGGGTGGCATCGCGATGTAGCCCCTCATTCCCTTGCCATGGTCCATCAGTTTTATGCGACTGCGCAGGTTGTCCGCCGCATCGCGTAGCTCCACATACACATATTTGCTATGCGATGTCGTCACCCCTCTGCTGTTGCAGTCATATATCCACGCCCTCATCCTCGCTGTGTCGCCAGCCAGATAGAGGTCGCGGTCAGTCATCACATACACCTTCTCCTGCGGAAACATCTTACGTTGTCTCTCCAGCATGCTGGCATAGTCCTGTGCCATCGTCACGGTGCACCATGTGACACAACCTATCGCTATCAGTATAATATGCAGTAGTCTTCTGTTCATATATAGTGCTTTAACTTCTTGCAAAGGTAATAAAACAAGAGCAAACGACAAAATAAATAAAAAATTATTTTACTTTTGCCGAGTGCATAAGACCTTATCAAAAGGTAATAAAACAAGAGCAAACGACAAAATAAATAAAAAATTATTTTACATTGGTGTAGCAATATGCCTCATAACGAAATCGCCCCACCCATACAATGATGAGTGAGGCTTTCGCTTATTCTTA
>JAGCPC010000084.1 GCA_017642485.1 Prevotella sp.
CTGCACCTTCCTGTGTGGCATGATTGTCAATTTCCTCCTGACTCTTGAAGATGCCGTCGTATATGTAACCTACCTGCGAGAACATGGGATGACCAACTACGCTCTTCACACCGTTACCGCCATACTTACCATTGGCAGCAACTGTCTCAGGCAGTTTTGTAATCTCGTTCACATATTTACTGATGTTTCCGTTGATATCCCACGAGAAGCCGTTCTCCAGCTGGTGGCGATAACCAACGCTCAGTTCCCAACCATTATTCTTTACCTCGCCGGCATTGATCCACTGACCAGAGCCTTCACCCATAGCAGCGATTCCTTCCATGAAGAGCAGAATGTCTGTGGTCTTCTTATTGAACCAATCAAAACTACCGTAGATTTCGTTTCTCAGCATTGCGAAATCAACACCGATGTTGTGCTGTGTGGTGGTTTCCCACTTGATATCGTCGTTGCCGCGCTGATTGCGTACGTAACCGTTAGCCAGATCGTATCCGCCGTTTTTACCGCTAATGTCGTATGATGAACCAGCCTGACCGCTACCCCACAGTCCTGTTGATACAACGCTCTTGTAGAGGGTGTAGCGTGATGTGTTCGAGATTTCCTGGTTACCAGTCTGTCCCCAAGAGTAGCGCAGCTTCAGATTGTCGAGCCAGCTCTTTGTCTTAGCCATAAACTTCTCTTCTGAGAGACGCCAACCTGCTGATACTGATGGGAATGTACCGTACTGGTTGTTTGTACCAAATCGGCTCGAACCATCTCGACGGATAGTAAAGCTAGCCAGATACTTGTCATCATAGGTGTAGTTAACCTTTCCGAAGAAAGACACAAGACTGAAACCTTCGCCCGATCCTTCTGCCAGCTGCTTGCCTGCACCAGCACTTGGCCACATATAGTCTGTGTTCAGAATAGCCAACTCATAACGCTTGGCACTGTTCCACTTATAGTCCTGACGATTCACCTCAGTACCAATCATGGCGTCGCCGCGATGCTTGCCGATTTCAAGATTGTAGGTAGCTATGGCGTTCCACATCCAGCGCATCCAGTGTTCCTGCTTGCTCTCTACGGCACTATCGGTACGCTTTACCTTACCATTTTCGATAGGGTAGGTAAAGAATCGCTGCTCTTTCTGTGTGTAGTCCATACCAAGAGTGGTGCGAATCATGAAGTTCTTGAATGGAGTGATGCTCAGATGTACATCGCCGAATGAGCGCCACTGTGTATATTCATTGTCCTTTGCATTGTCAATCATGCTCAGTGGATTCTCGCGCTCAGAGTAAGCACCCAGTGCCTGAGCGTACTTGCCGTTTTCGGCATATATTGGGAAGTTGGGGTTAAACTCCAGTGCGTGCTCCAGTACGCCGCCAGGAGCGTCAACACCCTTTGTACGGTTCACTGTGAAGTTCTCGCCAATTACAACTTTACCATCGAATAACTTATAGTCTGCATTAGCACGAGCCGACAGGCGATTGAAGTTACTCTTCTTAATGGTTCCCTGGTTGTCGTAGTAGCCCAGTGAGAAGAATGAGCTTCCCTTCTCCGATCCATTGCTTACAGAGAGATTATACTGCTGTACCACACCTGTGCGTGTAATTTCATTAAACCAGTCTGTATCACCTGCACGTACACTGGCGTTCTCGTCCAGATACATGTTCATAGTCATATTATTCAGTACGGGATTGCCTTTAGCGTCGTAGCTCCAGTCGTAGTTGTATCCTAGGTTATTGTTGCTTGGGTTCACACCATCGTTCACGCAAGCCTGCCAGTAGGCGCGTCCCCACTCGCTGGCGTTCATCGTCTCAATCTTATTGGTATAGAATGATGTGGCAACGCTACCATCGAAGTTCACCTTCACTTTACCATCCTTACCCTTCTTGGTAGTGATAATGATCACACCATTGGCAGCACGCGAACCATAGATACTGGCTGAGGCAGCATCCTTCAGCACCTGGATGCTCTCGATATCATTACCGTTCAACTCGTGCATACCAGCTTTTGTGGGTACGCCGTCGATAATGTAGAGTGGATCGTTGTCGTTCAGGGTCCCAACACCACGTATACGAACCGTAGCAGCACCTGATGGATTACCATCGGCTGTGATATTCATGCCTGGTACACGACCTTGCAGAGCCTTCATCGGGTTGTTTTCGTTCTGCTTGGCTATCTCATCTACACTTACGGTCGAGATGGCACCAGTCAGGTCTGCCTTACGCTGGGTGGTATAACCAGTTACTACCACTTCTTTCAGTAGTTCGCTGTCGTCTTTCAGCGTTACCTTCATACCTTGTTGTGCTGGCGCCTCCTGTGTCTGGTAGCCAATGTACGAGATAACGAGGATAGCACCTTCGTTTACTTTTAAGGTGAAGTTTCCATCGAAATCAGTCACAGTACCGTTTGATGTTCCTTTCTCCTTCACTGTGGCGCCGATGACCGATTCTCCTGTAGTGTCGACCACCGTACCACTGATCTCTGTCTGCGCGTACATTATAGTACTCATCAGCAAGAGTGCAAAACTCAGAAACATTTTCTTTAGTTGTTCCATTGTTGATCGTTTTAATTGTTAGTACTCATTTGATTTTAAATTTCTGCTGCAAAAGTACTAATGTATTGCGTGTAGAGCGTTAAAATATCGTTCGCAGGCGAGTAAAAATGTTACATGAAACAAATTTCGACTATTAAGTCAGATTTGTGAACTGCTTTATTTCACAACAAAGGGCAGAATTTACTCTGCCCTTAAGTCCGTAGGATATTTGCCGAACTGCTTTTTGAAACATGTAGAGAAGTAACCAGGTGTACCAAAGCCCACTTCGTAAGCTATTTCGGCAACGGTTTTTGTGGTAGATGTCAGTAATGCGTAGGCTTGTTGCAGTCGCATCTGGCGTAACAGCTCGACGGGCGTCTGTCCTGTGATGGCTTTCACCTTTCTATATAATTGTACTCGA
>JAGCPC010000085.1 GCA_017642485.1 Prevotella sp.
ACAACTTCTGCTCTTATCCGACTGCACGAAGCTTCATGGCTGGTCTGAACTTCACCTTCTAAAGGTAAATAAGATAAAAGGTAAAATAGTAAAATGAAATACGATATGAAACTATATAATTTTTCTTTAGCGTTGGTGTTAGGTCTTGGTACGCTCACTTCGTGTGAGGACAAGTTGGAAGTGTCAAACCCCAACCAGCAGACGACTGCTACTTTTGGCTTCTCTGCAGATGAACTTGAGGAGAATGTGATTGCAGCCTACAACCACATACGTATGGAAGGAACATACGCTCGTGTCGGTTATATGCTCGATGTTTGTCGTGGTGATGAGGTATGGAATGCCTCACAGGTATGGTACATGCCTTTTGATGACCTGAATGTTCCGTTTACCGACGAAATCGGACAGTGGTCGTGGCGTGACTGGTACTACACGATTAATGTAACTAACTTCACACTCTCCCGCTGTGGTGAGGACAACAGTGTCCTGAATGAGCAGATGAAGCGTATTAAGGGACAGATGCTGTTCCTGCGCGGTCTGGCCTACTATAACCTTGCAGGCTACTATCAGAACCCGATTCTGATTACAGACTATAACACCTACTCTTCACTTGACGGACTCTATGGTACAAACAGCACTTACGATGAGGTCTGGGATCAGGTGGAGAAGGACTTTGCAGAGGCCATGACACTGCTGCCTAGCCGTAGCGTAGGTGGTGAATGGGCCAAAGGCCGTGCTACCAGCGGTGCCGCTGCCGGTTACTATGCCCGTGCTCTGATGATGCGTCATAAGTATAGCGAGGCCCTCACTGTGCTGAAGGCTATCATCAACGGTCAATATGGCAACTATAAGCTGATGGCCAACTATGGTGATAACTTCCGTGAAGGTCCTGCCTACGAGAACAACGATGAGAGCCTGTTCGAGGTTCAGTATCTGGACTATGGCTCACAAGGTACTGATGATGAGTGGACACCGGTGAACACTAGTCCTAACGCTACACAGGGACACGCCATCGAGAGTAACTTCGGTCCTGGCGACGCAGGTGGCTGGGCAGACCTTTCCGCTTCGCCCTGGCTCTATAACCTTTTCAAGGCTGAACGTACGACAAACGGTTCGCTTGATCCGCGTCTTTATTGGACCATCGGCACCTATGAGCCCGAATGGGACGGATTCGAGTATGGCAATGTTTGCTATACTGTCCCCATGACAGCTGATGCTCCTGTAGTTACCAATAACAATTATGGCGGTCTGCCCGTGGCTAAGAACACCAACTTCCGTACCGGTCTCTATGACAAGGTGGTTACCGGTCTGCACTGTGGTATCAACCTCCGCATGATGCGCTATAGCGATGTGCTGTTGCGTGCTGCTGAATGTGAGAATGAGGTCAACGGTCCTACACAACAGGCCATCGACTGGATCAATCAGGTACGTAACCGCGCTGGTTTGGCCAACCTGAATCTCGCCGACTTCTCAGGTAATGCCAACAAACTGTTCGAGCAGATTGCCAATGTGGAGCGCCCGAAGGAGTTCGGCTGTGAGTTCGGACGTGGCTTTGACCTCATTCGCTGGGGATTCTTCTATGATGCAGGTCGTCTGCAGCAGTTGAAGGAGCACGGCACCTTCCGTCGTACCAACGACAGATCAAGAGTCAAGGAGTCTGTCAGCTACAGCGATATCGTCGCAGGTGATACCGAACTGAAGAGCTCTTACGATACTTGGGTTCAGGGGCATGAGTTCCTCCCCATCTTCCAGGGTACGCTTAATGATAATCCCAACCTTGTGGGTAACTCGGCCAACACCGGCACGAGCAATGCCGACAAGCTTTACGGTCCGGTACATCCGGTGGTCAACCTCTAATGAAGGGTAAAAAAGTAAAAAGGTAAAACAGTAAAAACGAAGATGATTATGAAATATAATAAAATAGCAACAGCATTCTGTGCGGCAGCTCTTGGTCTGATGTCCCTGACGAGCTGTGAGGGCGGTGACCTGTTTAGCATAGACTCTCCCGACTGGTTGTCATCTAAGGCCGACTCTATTGCTGCTGAGAAGGCAAAGAACCAGGGTGGCGAAGAAGTGATTGAAGGTCTGCAGGAAGATGTGTACAATATCGGTAAGGAAGACCTGACCTCTGGTTTCTGGACACTGGGTAAGACCTATGTGGTGCCTGCTGGCCAGAAGTGGCAGGCTCAGTTTACCCTCCTGGTGAATCCTGACAATGTGTATTACAAGAACTGCTATATAGTGTTCAATGATTATAATCCTGACACGGAAGATCATCTGGGCACAGAGTATGGTGTGATTCGTTATGACAATGACCCGACGAAGAACTCGGAGTGGGGTGACGGCATTGACAGAAGCCTTGT
>JAGCPC010000086.1 GCA_017642485.1 Prevotella sp.
AAAATTGAAAATTGAAAATTACAGTTACCAACAAACAGCGCAATGCCCTGCTCGTCATACCCGCGAGCAACACCTTCTCCATATTTATGATACTTTTCATAACGTTTCAATCTTCAATTTTAAATTTTCAATCTATGTATGAACATTTCTGCGATTTTAGCGAGCGATTAACTGTGAACTGTGAATTGTGAATTGTGAATTGCCTCATTTCCACGCATCTATTATGCCATTAAAGTCGGCAGCCTTGAGCGATGCTCCACCTATCAGTCCACCGTCGATGTCTGGCTTAGCAAACAGTTCAGGAGCGTTGCTCGCCTTACATGAACCACCATACAGTATCGTCGTATCCTCGGCGATGGCATATCCGTAGCGTTCCGCTACGCACTCACGTATAAACTTATGTATCTCCTCCGCCTGTTCCGCCGTAGCCGTCTTGCCCGTGCCTATAGCCCATATCGGTTCGTAGGCTATCACGATATTCTTAAATTGATCCGCCTCGAGGTTAAATACGCTCTCCTCCAGCTGTCGCTTCACTATCTCGTTTTGCTTCTCTGCCTCACGCTCCCTCAGCGTCTCTCCCACGCAGTACAGCACCTTCAGTCCATTGGCGAGAGCCTGCTTCACCTTATCGCGTAGCACCTCTCCCGTCTCAGCGTAGTACTGTCTGCGCTCCGAGTGTCCCAGTATCACGTATGTAGCACCCGTTGACTTTATCATCTCGGCGCTTATCTCGCCAGTGTAGGCACCGCTCGGCATGTCCGAACAGTTCTGTGCACCCAGATGTATCGGTGTACCCTTCAGTTTCTCAGCCACTGTCGCAAGGTGTGTAAATGGCGTACATACCACCACCTCGCAGTTAGGCTCCTTCACCATCTCAGCAAGTTCCTCTACCAGTGCCACTCCCTCTTGCAGGTTCTTGTTCATCTTCCAGTTACCTGCCACGATTTTCTTTCTCATAGTTTTAGTTTTTGTTTTTAGTTATTGAATTATTATTTTCGGTAATTATACTCGTCTTCTATTTTTTTTACCACGGATTTCACAGATTTTCTCGGATTTTTTTCTTTCCGTGTCCATCTAACATGTAATTATCATTAATGAAAAATTCGTGTTCCAATTCGTGATAATTCGTGTTCAGTTTATGAAAACATCCGTGTCCATCCGTGTATATCTGTGGTCTTGTTTAATTTCTAATTCCTAATTCATCAGGGTCCGGCAGATCATTGTAGCTCCATTTCCCCATTATCGTTCCCTCCTTCAGCAGCATCAGTCCAGGGTTGCTACGTATCATCGTCTTCAGTGTCGTCTCATCCACGTTGCAGAATGGGTATTCCGCTCCCGTCACGTCTATCCACCGTTCTATCCCCTTGCGTCCGCTCGCCGTGAGGCAGTAGAAGGGCACCCCTTTTCCCTTGCACCACTCATACAGTTGGTCTATCTCTCCGAAGTGCGAGTCATCAGCCTGTTCCAGGTGTGGCGCTATGAGCAGCAGCGTATATCCCTCGTAGGTCAGTATCTGCTCCGTCATATCCTCGCCGCTGCGAGCATCCTGTATCTCGAAGTCGTGTATCGGCGGCACGTAGCCCTCCTTTATCACCCTCGTCTTGGAGTCTATGAACGTCCACGTCGAGTCAGGGTAGTCCTCCAGCGTAAACTCCTTCCTCTCGCCTCCCTTCTCCATTATGAATGTCGTCTCATACACCGTAGGCTCCGCCCACTCCGGTATCTCCATCAGCTTCGGTATGTTGGCACCCACCTTGTATGGGCGGAAGTCTATCAGCGGCAGGTAGTACAACGAGTACGCCTCTATGCCTATTATCGCCGCCACCGCCACGTAGTATGTCGTCCATTGGTTCCTCAGACTTATGAAGCGAGGCATCAGCAGCGGCTTCCATGCCAGCAGCGTCGCCAGACAGAGCAGCACCACGTTCTTCATGAGCGTCGCCCCGTTGCTCAGCACCAGCGCATCGCCGAAGCAACCACAGTCCTCTACGGGGTTGTCGATATATATCCATACCGTCAGCGCTGTCATCACCACCATCATGGCGAGCACCAGTTTCGTCACCAGCCTCCTGCTTATAGCAAAGAGCAGCAGCACGCCCAGCACAAACTCCACCAGCGCCAGCGTCACCGCGCCCCCCAGCAGCAGCCAGTCAGGCAGCATCCCCTCCATGCCCATCGCAGCAGCATAGTCCCCCATCTTATACTGCGTACCCATAGGATCGACAGCCTTCACGAAGCCCGAGAATATAAATGTCAGGCTAACAACTATCCGCGCTATGTTGACGAGAATTTTCAACTATTGAGGTTTGAGCTTTGAGGTTTGAGGTTTATGGTTGAGGCACACTGTATCGTCTTTAACTCCTTAGCGGCTGCAAGCCGCGATAACTTCTTTAACTTCTTTAACTCCCCATTGCCAACTTTTAGTTGGCAGTTGACAACTGGATAACTCCAAACACCGAGTAGTTTATTATATCCATGTAGTTAGAGTCTATCCCCTCGCTCACTATCGTAGCCCCGTTCTTATCCTCTATCTCCTTTATGCGCTCCAGCTTTGTCAGTATCAGGTCCGTGTAGCTGCTCACGCGCATGTCGCGCCACGCCTCCCCGTAGTCATGGTTCTTACGTTTCATCAGTTCCATGCAGCGGCCGGCATACTCGTCGTACAGCGCCATCGCCTCATCGTTTGTCATATCCACCTTGTCGGCGTAGCCCTTGTCCAGCTGTATCAGTCCTATTATGCCATAGTTTATCAGCGCCATAAACTCTGGCAGTATCCCTTCGCCCACGAGCGACTCCCCTGTCACCTCCAGTGTCCTTATGCGTTTCGCCTTGATAAACAGCTGATCTGTCAGCGACGCAGGGCGTAGCATTCGCCACGACGGTTTGTAGTCATATAGCTTCTTCTGGAATATGTCGCGGCACATCTTCATCGCCGCTGCAAACTCCTCATTTGTCTTATGTTTTGCCACTTTCTCTACCTTATTTTATATATTATAACTGCAAAGGTACGAATAAATGAGTGAAACACCAAATTTATTTGGATATTTCCGAATGCGAGTACCTTGACTCAGCATGAGGCAAAGGTAATAAAACGAGAGCAAATGCCAAAATAAATTCATTTATTTTTACTTTGCCAAGTACATTGCATCTTATCCAAGGCTTAGAAATAACAATGTTGTAACATGCTAAAAATCAACAAAATAGATTGCAGCTTAGAAAAGGATATCTTTTGGGGGGCAAAAACATATCCTTTTAGAGGCCAAAACATATCCTTTAAGCCCCTAAAAGGATATGTTTTCCAAACTCATTCCTCTCAGCCCAGTCACCCCATCCGGTATTTCTTCGGACTCATGCCACTCAGACGTAAAAAGAACTTGCTGAAGGAAGGAGTGTCTGCGAAGTGGAGGCGGTCGGCTATCTGGGTGACGCTAAGTTGGGAGGTTTGCAACAGAAAGGATGCTTCCATCAGTAGCATCTGATTGATATAGTCGATGACGGTGCGCCCCGTGACTTGACGTACCACACGCGAGAGATAAACGGGAGAGATATTAAGCTTGGAAGCATAGAACGGTATGTCGTGGTGCTCGGCAAAGTGGTGGGGCAACAGACGGATGAAACCGATAAAGATTTCCTCCACGCGCTGTGGCGTCTGGCGGTGTACGATGGCACGCTGCTGGGCGTTTTGCAGGTCAAGCAGGAATATAGAATAGAGCATACGCAGCACCTCACCTTTATATATATGCTCTGAATGAATATAGCCGATAATCTCGCGCATCTTCGTAAGCAGATGCTGTGCGGCATCTGGGGCAAGCGTCTGTTTCGGCTCATGCAACTGTACGATGGGCATGTAGGCAAGTTGAACAAGGTCATGTACGGACGGTGCCTCGATGGTGACGTGCTCATCTGCCATCAGGCAAAGACCGTGGAAATCGTCGGAGGTGGCGATGACATCGACGGGCTGGCCTGGCGAATAGGTGTACAGGTCATTGGGATGCAGTGTCAGATCGCTCCCGTTGTAGTGAATCGTCATCCACCCCTTGTCAACCAGCATAAAGGCGAAGCAGGAAACAAATCCCCGCTGCAGGTTGCTACGAAGGATTTTCGCCCGGTCTGTTTCCAGACAGTACATCCCACTGTCCCAGCCTTTTTCGGGCAAGTCGTTGCCAACAAATATTGGCAAATATTCATTCAACGTGTACATATCGGGGGCAAAGATACGAAAAAAAAATTATAGTTGTATCGTTTCAGACAAGTTTTGTATTGTTTCAGATTTGGATTTGTGTAAAAAAGCATGTAATTTTGCGGTGTGAAATTACTGAAATAACCGTTTAATTTAATAACTAAAACAAAACAGAATTATGGACAAGCAGAAATCTATTGAGGCATTACAGTTTTTCGTGACCCATCTGGCAGAAGGTGCCATCGTTCACAAGCAGCAGGGCATGATTTTCAAGTCTCAGGGCTTCACAAAACTCGGAGAAAAGTACATCGACCATTTCAATGAGGAAATGGGCTGGGTAGAGAAATTCACGGAGCGCATCCTTGACCTTGGTGGAGACGTCAAGTTCGAGGGCATGAAGAGCCGCGACCTCATCTGCGACCCTGTTGAGTATGTCAAGGCTGACCTCGCCATCCAGGAGCCAGGCGTTGAGCTGCTGATGAAGTGCATGGAGGGCGTGAAGGACGATCCTACCACCTACGACCTGTTGAAGGCTTACCTGAAGGATGAGGAGGAAGACCTCTACTGGAGCCAGGGTGCAGTGGAGCTCATCGAGAAGATTGACGCAAAGCACTGGCTGAGGCTGCAGTTATAAAAACAAACTAAACAACCAAGAAACTATGAAGGAACAAGTATTACAGGCCATGCGTGAGTTCGGTGCTCCCGTCAACGCTGGCAAGATTGCAGAAATCACGGGCATAGACCGCAAGGAAGTCGATAAGGCTTTTGCCGAACTGAAGAAAGAGGGTGCCATCGTGTCGCCCATACGCTGCAAATGGGCTCCAGCCCAATAAAATCTCTCATGACATAAATGATAAGCAATATGGAAATAAAAGCAGTAAAATTCAGACGTGACGGGTTCTACACCCAACCCTTTGTGTTCGGTGGTGAAGAAGGTCCCGAGAAATTCGATAAGAATATCCGCTATCGCGGCAGTTTGCAGAACTACCTCATTGACACTGGTTCGGAAGTGATATTGGTAGATACGGGCTTACCGGCAGGTTTTCCAGAAGAAGCGCCCGACGAGAATTCATTGATATTCACAGGAAAGGATATCTGCACCTACATGGAGGCTTTCGCTGCCCTTGGTTACAAGCCAGAGCAGGTGACCAAGATTCTGGTTACCCACAAACATGCCGACCACACAGGCGAACTACGCAGTTTCCCAAATGCGATGGTGTATGTGAACAAAGACGAGATGGATGCTGCCGAGCTGCAGGGACTCACGAACCTTGTGCCAGTGAGCTATACTGACGGACCTTATTATAACTTCCCTGAAAGTCAGAAAATTGCCGACGGCATATACCTCATCAAGGCAAAGGGACACACCAAGGGAAACAGCATCATCGTAGTGGAGAAAGACGGATTGTTCTATATGTTGCACGGCGACATCACATACGTGGATGAAGCGCTTTACGAAGACAAACTCTCTGTGGTATTCGACGACCTGCCTGCAGCCCGCGAGACACAGAACCGCATCCGCGAATTCGTGTGCAACCATCCTACTGTGTATTGCGGCACTCACACTCCACAGGGCTATGAGAATCTGGAGGCGAAGCGCGTGATGGATCTCGACAATCCCGTGCCGACAGTACTTGCGGAAGTAGATTTCACTAATCAGGAGGCAAGCGGTAAGTATGTATGCTCAGTCTGCGGCTATGTCTATGACCCAGCCGAGCACGACGGCGTGGCGTTTGAAGACCTGCCCGATGACTGGCGCTGTCCGCGTTGCAAGCAGCCCAAGGAGAAGTTCAACAAGGCGTAAATGACACTTGTTATCGGGACCAAACTAGTCGCGAATAACAGAATCAAAACTAAAACTGGAACTTATGCAAAAAAAATATGTCCGTGTCATGAAAGAATGGCACGGACATTTTTTATTCTGTTCTTTATCAGCTATACTCACCTCTCAGCCCAGTCGCCACGGTCGAGGTTGCGATAGCCGATGGCTTCGGCGATGTGGTGGCTCTGGACACGTTCTGAGGCTTCGAGGTCGGCGATGGTGCGTGCTACCTTGAGGATGCGGCTGTAGGCACGGGCTGAGAGCGAGAAGCGCTGCATAGCGGTGCGAAGCATATCCATAGATGCCTCGTCGGGCTCGCAGAACTGGTGTATCATCTTCTCCGTCATCTGGGCATTGCAGTGGATACCTCTCCCCCCGCCCTCTCCCAAGGAGAGGGAGCTAAAGCGCTCTTCCTGTATCTTGCGGGCACGGATGACCCTTTCGCGGATGGCGGCAGAGGGTTCGCCTGGCGCCACTTTCGACAGGTCGTCGAAGGGTACGGGGGTAATCTCGCACTGTATGTCGATACGGTCCATCAGCGGACCTGATATCTTGCTCATATAGCGGTGACGCTGTCCTGGGGTGCAGATGCAGTCGTGGGTGGGGTCGCCATAGTAGCCACAGGGACAGGGGTTGGCTGAGGCGACAAACATAAAGGAACAGGGGTACTCGGTGGTGTATTTGGCACGCGAGATGGTGATGGTACGGTCCTCAAGGGGCTGGCGCAGTACCTCGAGGGTCTGCTTGGAGAACTCGGGCAGTTCGTCGGCGAAGAGCACACCATTGTGTGCCAGGCTTATCTCGCCAGGGGCGGGGGAGTTGCCTCCTCCCACAAGGGCGGTCTGCGTGATGGTATGGTGGGGGGCACGGAAGGGTCGCTGCGATATCAGCGACTGCCCTGGTGACATCTTGCCTGCTACGGAGTATATCTTGGTGGTCTCGAGACTCTCGGCGAGGGAGAGGGGAGGGAGGATGCTTGGCAGGCGTTTGGCCATCATGCTCTTGCCACTGCCTGGAGGGCCTACCATGATGAGGTTGTGACCGCCAGCGGCAGCTACCTCGAGGGCTCGTTTGACATTCTCCTGTCCGCGTACATCGGCGAAGTCGAGGTCGAAGCGGTACTGCTGTTCGTAGAACACCTTGCGGGTGTCATAGACGAGGGGCTGGGCATCGCTCTGGTCGGACAGGAAGCGTACCACGTCCATGAGGGTCTCCATGCCATATACCTCAAGGTTGTTGACGACGGCTGCCTCATGTTCGTTTTCCTTGGGTACTATCAGTCCCTTAAACCCCTCTTCGCGTGCCTTGATGGCTATGGGCAGTGCACCGATGATGGGTTTGAGCCTGCCGTCGAGTCCCAACTCCCCCATCAGCATGTACTCCTTGAGGTGGTCGGCGGGCATACCGCTGTCGCCAGCAAGGAGTCCTATTGCCATAGGAAGGTCAAAGCCCGTGCCCTCCTTACGTAGGTTGGCGGGTGACAGATTGATGGTGACGGCCTGAAGGGGGAAATGTAGTCCGCTGTACTTGAAGGCGGTGCGTATGCGGCTCTGACTTTCACGGATGGCTTCGTCGCCGAGTCCTGTGAGGACGAGTTGCTGTCCCTTTTCTACGCTGGTCTCAACGGTGACGGTGTTTACATTCATGCCATTGACTGCAGCGGCATAGGTTTTTACTAACATTAGGTTTGAGATTTGAGGTTTGAGATTTGAGATTTAAAATTGATTTTCTTTTGGATTTTTCTCTGATTTCTGAGCCGTAGGCGAAATGAAAAAACATCGTCCTCCTTAATTTTCCGATTGGATTTTCTATAGATTTTCAGCATAGATTTTAAAATCCTGTCTAAAATCTGTTAGATAAAATCTTGTCCACATTTTTCTTTAGGACGATTTCTATTGATTTCGTGCTTTCAGCACTCAGAAATCCTTAGAAAATCTTATATAAAAATCTTTTTTACTAATTACTATTTGTTTTCGGTTCCGTTTTCGTTAAGGTTAAGGTTATCGTTATCGTTATTATTTCTTTGACTCGTGGAGGAACTGGAGGAGTCGCTCTGTGGCGCCTGACTGTGAGCGGACGTAGTTGCCTGCTGCATCGGAGGCGTGCTGGAGGGCAGCGGGGTCGGTGGTGAGGGTGTCCATGATACGGGCGAAGTCGTCGGCGCTGGTGATCTCGATGCCTCCGCCGCAGGACTTGAGCTCCTGGGCCTCCTGGAACTTATGGTTGTTGGGACCGAAGATGACGGGGAGATTCCATACTGCTGCCTCGGGGAGGTTGTGGATGCCGTCGCCGAAGCCACCGCCGACATAGGCGACGGTGCCGTACTTATAGATGGAGGAGAGGAGACCGAAACAGTCGATGATGAGTACCTCGGCATCGATGAGTTCCTCGGGTTTGCTGACCTGCGTGTAGCGCACGACACGGCGGTCGGGGATGAGCTGCATAATCATGTCGAGATGGCTCTCGGCGATGACATGGGGCGCGATGATGAGTTTCCAATCGCGATGATGGTTGAAATAGTCGAGGAATATCTTCTCATCGGGGAGCCAAGAGGAACCAGCGATGAAAACTCTTCTTGAGTTTTCATTCAGTTCACAGTTATCAGTTCTCAGTTCACAGTTATCGTTATGGTTAACGTTATAGTTAACGTTATGGTTATCGTTATGGTTAACGTTATGGTTAAGGTTGATAAACGTCTCAACAATGGGGATGTGCTTGCTCTGACGGGCTATGGTGGCTACGCGGTCGAAGCGGGTGTCGCCAGTGACATCGACATTGGTGATGCCTATGTCGGCGAGGAGCTGGCGGCTCTGCTCATTTTGTACGAAGAAGTGGGTGAAGCACTTGAGGACATGGGCGTAGGTCCTGCCGTACCAACGGAAGAAGATCTGGTCGGGACGGAAGATGCTGCTGACGCTATATACGGGGACGCCACGATGGCGCAGGATGTGCATGTAGTTGTACCAGAACTCGTACTTGATGAAGAAGGCGACACTGGGACGCACGGTGCGCAGGAAGCGCAAGGCATTGGTGGGGGTGTCGATGGGTAGGTAGCAGACGAGGTCGGCGAGTTCGTAGTCCTTGCGTACCTCGTAGCCGGAGGGGGAGAAGAAGGTGAGGAGGATCTTCTTATGGGGATAGACCTTGCGATACTCCTCTATGATGGGACGCCCCTGCTCAAACTCACCGAGGGAGGCGGCATGAAACCATGCGTAGTCGGCACCTGGCTCCACGTGCTCCCTGAGGTAGCGGAAGGCGGCACGCTCTCCTCGCCACATCTTCTTGATCTTGTCATTGAAGAAACTGGCGATGAAGACTCCGAACTCGAATATGTAGAATATGAGGTTGTACAAGGTTTGAGATTTGAGGTTTGAGATTTGAGGTTTGGTGGGGCTACCCCAGGACTTCTATGGCGCGGCGTAGGCGGCGGAGAGTCTCGTCCTTGCCGAGAAAGGCGGAGATGTCGAACATGCCTGGTCCCTTGCCCTCGCCGACGAGGCAGAGGCGGAAGGCGTTCATGACGTCGCCGAGCTTATACCCCTGGCTCTCTATCCACTGCATGACGATGGGCTCCTGCGCCTCGATGGTGAAGTCGCCCTCTACGCCCTCGAGGACGTCGGCGAGCTGTGACATCACCTGTGCGGAGTCGTCCTTCCAACGCTTCTTGACGGTCTTCTCGTCGTACTCCATAGGTGGGAAGAAGAAGAAGGAACAGAGGGGCCATAGTTCGCTAACGAAATTGACACGGTCCTTCATCATACGCACGACGTCGGTGACCTGCTGCATGGTGGCATTGGCACCATTGCCTAATACGAAGGGTGCGAAGAGGGGTGCTATCTCCTCGGGTGATTTGCGAAGGAGGTACTCATGGTTGAACCATATACCTTTCTTATAGTCGTACTTGGCGCCTGCCTTGGAGCAGCGTGAGATATCGAAAGCCTTGACGAGTTCGTCGAGTGAGAAGAGTTCCTGTTCGGTGCCTGGATTCCATCCGAGGAGGGCGAGGAAATTGACCACTGCCTCGGGGAAGTATCCGCTCTCGCGGTATCCGCTGCTTACCTCGCCTGTCTTGGGGTCGTGCCATTCGAGGGGGAAGACGGGGAAGCCGAGGCGGTCGCCGTCGCGCTTGGAGAGTTTGCCCTTGCCCTCGGGTTTGAGGAGCAGTGGCAGATGTGCGAAACGTGGCATGGTATCCTGCCATCCGAAGGCACGGTAGAGGAGCACGTGAAGTGGTGCTGAGGGTAGCCACTCCTCGCCGCGTATGACGTGGGTGATCTCCATGAGGTGGTCATCGACGATATTGGCGAGGTGGTAGGTGGGGAGGTCGTCGGCGCTCTTGTAGAGCACCTTGTCGTCGAGGATGTCGGACTTGATGCGTACCTCGCCACGTATGAGGTCATCGACGAGTATCTCCTCGCCGCGCTCAATCTTGAAACGTACGACATACTGCTGTCCGTCGGCGATGAGCTGATCGACCTCGTCCTTGGAGAGGGTGAGGGAGTTGCGCATCTGAAGACGTGTGGTGGCGTCGTACTGGAAGTTGGGCACTGCGGCGCGCTTTGCCTCGAGTTCCTGTGGGGTGTCGAAGGCGATATATGCCTTGCCGCTGTCGAGGAGCTGCTCGACGTACTGTCGGTAGATGGGGCGGCGCTCACTCTGACGGTAGGGTCCCTTGTCGCCTCCGAAGGAGACGCCTTCGTCAAACTTGATGCCGAGCCAGCGGAAAGACTCGAGGATATACTCCTCGGCTCCTGGTACGAAACGGTTGGAGTCGGTATCCTCTATGCGAAAAATGAGTTGGCCACCGTGCTGGCGTGCAAAGAGGTAGTTGTAGAGCGCTGTGCGCACTCCTCCTATATGTAGTGCCCCCGTAGGGCTTGGTGCAAAGCGCACTCGAACTTTTTCCATTGAAAATTGAAAATTGAAAATTGAAA
>JAGCPC010000087.1 GCA_017642485.1 Prevotella sp.
AAACCTTCGACCCTTAAGAGTAATCAAATTGCAAGTAAAAATATACAAATTGCTGACAAAATGTAAAAGTTTTTGGCGATTTTCTTTGCAGTTTAATAAAATTATGCTAACTTTGCAGTCAAATTTGTAAGAATCATGAGTGAATTGATTAAGCCGGTAGGCTATAAGGCTGCACTCGACCTGAGGCAGACAGAACAGGGTATCAAACTTATTAAGGACTTCTTTCAGCAGAACCTCTCAACGGAACTGCGTCTGCGTCGTGTCACCGCACCACTCTTCGTATTGAAGGGACTGGGTATCAATGATGACCTCAATGGCGTGGAGAGGGCTGTGACATTCCCTATCAAGGATCTTGGCGACCGCGAGGCAGAGGTGGTTCATTCACTGGCAAAGTGGAAGCGACTCACCCTGGCAGAGTATGCCATAGAGCCTGGCTACGGTATATATACCGACATGAATGCCATTCGTGCCGATGAGGAACTCGACAACCTCCACTCGCTCTATGTTGACCAGTGGGACTGGGAGGCTGTGATGACCAAGGAGCAGAGGAACATAGAATTTCTCAAGGCTGTGGTAAGACGTATATATTCGGCATTGCTCCGTACGGAGTTCCTCACATGCGAGAGATATCCCCAGCTGAAGCCATACCTGCCACAGGAGATACATTTCGTACACTCCGAGGAACTGATAAAGATGTACCCCGATATGACACCTAAGGAGCGCGAGGACGCTATCTGCCAGAAGTATGGCGCTGTGTTTATTATGGGTATCGGCGGTAAACTGTCAGACGGTAAGAAGCATGACGGTCGTGCACCAGACTATGATGACTGGTCAACACCAAACTCTGATGGCTTCCTCGGACTCAACGGTGATATACTGATATGGTACCCCATACTGGGACATAGCGTGGAACTATCGTCTATGGGCATACGTGTAGATAAGGAGGCACTGTTGCGCCAGCTCGCTCTTGAAGGTAAGGAGGAGCGCAAGGAACTTTACTTCCACAAGCGCTTGCTTGACGGCACACTCCCTCTCTCCATCGGTGGCGGCATAGGACAGTCACGCCTCTGCATGGTATTGCTCCACAAGGCTCACGTGGGCGAGATACAAGCCTCTATATGGCCTGACGAGCAAAGAAAGGAATGCAAGGAAGCTGGAATGAACCTTATATAGTTCACAGTTAGTTCGCAAAGCTCATCACGTTCGTGTCACAGTTCATAGTTCACAATTATTATTGATACAAAGCAACATGAGTGTTAAAAATCATTAAACAGAATGTTAACTGTGAACTGTGAACTGTGAATTGTGAACTAATTTTATTACCTTTGCATCCGCATTTCTAAAAATTATTAACGGTATGCCTATTTGCGGCGTACATAAAACAAAAGTAAAATGAAAAAAGATCTTCATCCAGAGAACTATCGTCCTGTAGTATTCAGAGATATGTCAAATGGCGATATGTTCCTTACAAAATCTACATGCAAGACAACAGAGACTGTTGAATTTGAGGGCGCTGAGTACCCAGTTGTAAAGATAGAAATATCTTCTACTTCTCACCCATTCTACACAGGTAAGTCTAAACTCGTTGACACAGCAGGTCGCGTTGATCGCTTCCAGCAGCGTTACGGTAACATCAAGAAGTAAAGCCCCCTCTTACTCCCCCCGCAGGGGAGAAAAAAAACGATAGGGTTTAACCATAGACTGTTGGACAATCGAGGTAATAAGGCCGCGGATGTCCAACTTTTTTTCGTTTGAATAAAGGATAATAGAATAATATGACAAAGATTATTAAACTGCGTCGCGGCCTGACCATCAATCTGAAGGGCGTTGCCAAGAAGGAGAAGATGGAGGTGAAGACAAGCGAGGTCTATGCCTTGCAGCCTGACGATTTCGAGGGTGTGAAGCCCAAGGTCGTGGTTAAGGAAGGCGACAAGGTGAAGGCAGGCGATGCCCTGTTTGTTAACAAGGCATACCCCGAGGTGAAGTTTGCGAGTCCCGTCAGCGGTACTGTGAAACTCATCGAGCGTGGCGAGCGTCGTAAGGTGCTCAGCGTACAGGTTGAGGCAGACAAGGAGCAGCAGTATGTTGACTTCGGCAAGAAGGATGCAAGCAAACTCTCAGGTGATGAGGTAAAGCAGTCTCTGCTCGAGGCTGGACTGTTTGGCTATATCAACCAACTGCCATACGCTATCTCAACCAACCCTGAGACATCGCCCAAGGCTATCTTCGTATCAGCTTTGAGGGACATGCCGCTTGCCGGCGATTTTGAGTTTGAGGTGCAGGGACAGGAGAAGGATTTCCTGACTGGTCTCACAGCACTGAGCAAGATTGCCAAGGTTTATGTAGGCGTAGGTGTCAATTCACAGTTCACAGTTCACAGTTCACAGTTATCAGGTGTTGAATACGTAGTATTCTCTGGCAAGTGTCCAGCAGGCAATGTTGGTGTGCAGGTAAACCATATCGACCCAGTAAACAAGGGTGAGGTGGTTTGGACTGTTGACCCAACGGCGGTGCTCTTCTTTGGTCGTCTCTTCAACACTGGCAAGGTAAACCTCACTCGTACCCTCGCTCTTGCAGGTTCTGAGGTGAAGAATCCTTGCTATTTCGACGCGTTGGTAGGTGCGCAGGTTAACCTTAACGATAACGTTAACCATAACGGGAACCTCCGTGTTATTGCAGGCAATCCTCTCACAGGCAAACCATATCATTCAGTTCCCCTCTCTGACAGAGAGGGGTTAGGTGGGAGTCTTGTTATCGGTGCCCACCAGTCAGAGATTACCGTTATCCCTGAGGGTGACGATGCCGACGAGATACTGGGTTGGATCATGCCACGCTTCAAGCAGTTCTCTGTCAACCGCTCTTACTTCTCATGGCTCTTCCCCAAGAAG
>JAGCPC010000088.1 GCA_017642485.1 Prevotella sp.
GCGCATAGTGGAGATATGTAAGTCACTGCGCACCCTGTCACCCCAGGCGCTGTCATACATCTGTCTGATATCAAACACTAACAAGGAGGACTACCGATGCTATCATACCGCACAATCGAAGAAACGAATACAACAGGCTATAAAAGAAAACAACGTACTATAATTACAATCGCAATATGATGAAGATGAGAAGATATAAGTGCATGGCGCTCGCGGCGCTCATGACGGTATGTGGTGCTGTGCAGATGATGGCGCAGGAGGAGAGTAGTGACTTCACGTTTAACCCTGGGGTGAGGTACTCGCAGTGGGTGGTGAAGTCGCGCATGCATGACTTCTACAGAAACAAGAACCAGGATGGCTTTGCTGTGTATGATGCTGAGGGCAACAGACTGAAGAAGGGTCAGACGGCAGCCGACTATGTGCCTGGACTGGTGGCAAAGGCGATAGTGGAGAATGTGCTCTACTACTCGCAGTACCCCTGGGCGCAGGAGTGGGCGAAGCCCTCCTTCTACAGCATGGCGGACTACTGCAACAGTTACTTCTCGTGGTTCCCCTCAACAGGGGGCAGCCTGGACAACCTCAACGCGGCGAAGGTGATGTTTGGGCTCTACGAACTGACCAGCGCTGGTGGCGCATACGCCTCAGACAAGGTGGCACAGACGACGAAGAGCAATGCGCAGTCGGTGCTGACGAAGGCGCAGTCGGGTTTCAAGGACCACAACAACAAATACAAGATAGGCACTGGGACGGCGGCATACAAGGCGGGCCACGAGATAGTGAGCGGCGGATGGTGGCACAAGTCGCAGTATCAGGACGAGATGTGGCTCGACGGTTCGTATATGGGACCGGCGCTGTTTGCACAGCTACACAACTACAAGGGCAGCGACATAATAGGCGACGACTGGACGATAGTATATCGACAGATACAGGCACTGTGGGAGATGTGCTGGGACCCAGACTTTCAGTTGCTCTACCACGCCTTCTCGGCTCAGGGACATGATACCTACTCCAACACATGGGCAGGATACAACCCCGCTGGTGGGGTGTATCACTCTGCATCATACTGGGGCAGAGCCGAGGGATGGTTTCTCCTCGCCCTGGTGGATATACTGGAGCAAATGGAAGGGGGAACCTTAACCTCAACCTCAACCTTAAAAAAGCACTTAGAGGAGCTTGCAGCGGGACTTGCCATGTGGCAGGATGAGGAGACGGGTTGTTGGTACCAAATACTCGATGAAACCGGCGATTATTACGCTGACAAGTACAACAAAGCGACATATCCCAAGACATACAACTACCTGGAGTCGTCAGCATCGGCGCTGTTTGCTGCCGGACTGATGAAGGCTATACGGTTAGGGTACCTGTCGGAGGAGGACTACGGTCCTGTGGTGAGGAAGGCGTATGCGGGACTGATAAACTCCTTCATGGCTGCTGACGGTGAGGAGGGGGTGCACCTCTTTGGCTCATGCCGCTCGGCAGGACTGGGCACATGGTCGGTGCGTGACGGCTCGAAGCCCTACTACCTCCTGGGCAGCGACGTGGCGAGGGTGGCAAAGGACGAGAGTGTGACAGAGGGCAAGGTGCTGGGAGCATTTATCATGGCGGCTACGGAGTATGAGCAGCTATATCAGGACAATACGGTGCTGATGGAGAAAGACCTGGCACCTGAATACGACATAAAGAAAGGCGAGACGATAGAGTGCTCGGCATCGGGCAGCGGCACGGCGATAGCCTACCAGTGGTATCGCAACGGCATAGCGGTAGAGGGAGCGCAGAGCGGCACGATAGTACCTCAGCAGCCTGGCCACTACTACTGCACGGCGACAGCCGACGGCAGGACGGTACAGACATCCGTCACCAACGTGATAGTGGATGGGAAGGAAGATGCTACGGGAATCAACGAAACGTCACTTCGTGACTACGAAAACGAAACGCTGCGCTACGAAAACGAAAACTGTCAATTGTCAACTGTCAATTGTCAATTTGATACGAATCTTGCGGGGCAGCGGGTCGGCAAGGACTATAAGGGAATGGTGATCTCCAAGGGCAAGAAGATAATTGATAATTGAGAAACAAATTAGAACGAATTATACTTTAATTAGGAAAATTCGTGACGACAGCAAAGACAACATAGAACAACATTGTAATTTTTGTAAGATTTGATTAGATTTGAAAGATTTATTCGCTGTTCGCTCATCACATGCGAGTCTCGCCGCAGGCGACTGAGAAACATATAGAGTGCCTCTACGAGGCAGAAATCGTACAAATCGGTACAAATCAAACAAAATAAAATAAAGAAGACAATTAAGGACAATTACTAGATTTGTAAGATTTGATTAGATTTGAAAGATTTATTCGCTGTTCGCTCATCACATGCGAGTCTCGCCGTTAGGCGACTGAGAAAACATATAGAGTGTCTCTACGAGACAGAAATTCCACAAATCGGTACAAATCAAACAAATAAATAATAAACGACAACAAAGACAACATAGGCTAACATTTCATGATTTGTAAGATTTGAATAGATTTGAACGATTTCTCGCCGTTAGGCGACTGAGAAAACATATAGAGTGTCTCTACGAGACAGAAATTCCACAAATCGATACAAATCGAACAAAATAAAAATAAAAGACGACAAAGGACAACAAATAATGGTCATAAATAGTCAAGAATTGTCGTTAAGGTTAAGGTTAGCGTTAAGGTTGAATCTCTGTTTTTTTCGGTATTTGTTAAACAAAATACGGTTTTGAGCGGGCAAAGGAAAATAAATAGTAATTTATAAGGTGTAATTGGGAAAAAAGATGTACCTTTGCAGGCGATACGCCTGTGGCGTACGAAAACGAAACGCCCTGCGGGCTACGAAACGGAGCATAGCTCCTACGAAAACTGTTTTGGCAATGAATGATATCTTATCATACATAATAGCATTGATAAACGAGTTTGCCAAGAGGCATAAACTCAGCGATGTGCAAGCATATCGCTATCTGAAGCGCTATGGAGCAATACAACTGGCTCACGAGCACTACGGAGTGATGCACACACAGTCGTTTCATGACATGGTGGAGGATGTGACGACCTTCTGCCAGAGGAAAGGAGGGGCACTGAAATGACACTCTATCATGGAACAAATGCACCCTTTGACGAGATTGATCTGAGCCGTTCGCGTAAGGGCAAGGACTTCGGACAGGGCTTTTACCTCTCTGCAGATAAGCAGCAGGCGATGGAGATGGCTCAGTTTAAAGTGAAAATCCTTGGTGGTACTGCCACTATCCAAGAATATGAATTTGATGAAAGCCAACTTCATGGTGACATGCTGAAATATAAGCAGTTTGATGAATACACTGAAGAATGGGCTGAATTCGTTCTTGCTAACAGAGAAAACATGTCGGACACGCCGATGCACCATTATGACATAGTCTATGGTCCGATAGCCAACGACAATGTGGGACAGCAGATGCGTAACCTGAAAGAAGAGAATATAGACCTGAAGACTTTTCTGGAACGCTTGAAGTATAAAAAAGGTATTACCTACCAGTATTTCTTCGGAACAGAGAAAGCTATAAACCTTCTCAAACGTATATGAGCAATATAGAGTACATGAACGAGTGTATGGCACGAGACCTCATCACGATGCTGATGGAGGATCAAGGCATGGAGATGGAGGATGCCATTGACACCCTATACAACTCCGAAACCTACGCCAAGCTCAAAGACCCTGACACAGGGCTCTACTTCCAGAGTGCCGTGTATGTATATGATTATCTAAAGCAGGAGATTACTACAGGCAAACTTGCATGAAACTCGCTGTGGCGTACGAAAACGAAACGCCCTGCGGGCTACGAAAACGAAAACGATGGCAACAACTATAACGAAAACGAAAACTAGAATGAAGAATATTGCAAAGAAAATGATGGGACTCGCTGCCCTCGCAGTGCTCACTATATGCGGTGCTAACGAGGTGTGGGGTGCGGAAGATGACACAAGGGTTATAAAATCCTCTTGGACTAATGTAAGGTTCAATAGTGATGTACGCTACTCGCAGTGGATTATCAATTCACGCGTAAACGACTTTTATGCCAACAGCACGCATGTTGGATTTGGTGTATTCAACAACGATGGCTCCACAGCCACCACACCTGTTAAGGGTAAGAACGACCTCGATTACGTGCCAGGTTTGGTTGCTAAGGCGATAGTAGAAAATGTAAAACAGAATGCTGCATACAGCTGGGCTGCTCCTTGGTACTATAATATGAAGTGGTTCTGCGAAACATATTACAACCAGTTCACTGATAATGGCAAGAATGGTAAGAGTCAGGATGACCTGAATGGTGCCAAGATGTTCTTTGCGCTGAAGGACTTGACGGCATCTGGCACATACGCTGATGCTACTGTAAACGGGCATTGTACTACAGCAATGGGTACTGCTTTATCCGGATTGGATAAACTTAACAAGACCTATTTCATAGGAGGTTCAAAATCTGGCATGGATGCTGCAACAGCACAATCACTCGGTATGTATGGTGCATGGTGGCATAAGTCAACCTATAAAGACGAGATGTGGTGTGATGGACTATACATGGGGCCTGCCCTGTTGGCTCAGTTGATTAACGAATATCCAAGCTAC
>JAGCPC010000089.1 GCA_017642485.1 Prevotella sp.
GTTCAGAACGTCGTGAGACAGTTCGGTCTCTATCTATCGTGGGCGCAGGAGATTTGCGTGGTGCCGTCACTAGTACGAGAGGACCGTGATGGACAGACCTCCGGTTTACCAGTTGTGCCGCCAGGTGCACCGCTGGGTATCTGAGTCTGGATTGGATAAGCGCTGAAAGCATCTAAGTGCGAAGCCAGCCGCAAGATTAGATTTCCACAGAGGGTCGTCGCAGACTACGACGTTGATAGGAGGCAGGTGTAAAGACGGTGACGTCAAAGCCGAGCCTTACTAATAGCCCGAAAGTTTCGCACATACTGCTAAAGCTCATAGTTTCAACTGCATGTAAGATGAAAGAGTTCTTGATGACTTTTCACGCTATGCAGTTTGTCTTGTCCAATTTGTCAATAACTTACATTAGGTGGTTATTGCGGCGGGGTTCCACCTCTTCCCATTCCGAACAGAGAAGTTAAGCCCGCTTGCGCCGATGGTACTGCAATGCAATGTGGGAGAGTAGGAGGCCGCCTTCTTTATAATTTCAACTGAGAGAGTCACTTCAGCAATGAGGTGACTCTTTTTTTTGTTATTTTTTTTATAAAGTTTTGTTAATGTAAGATTTTTTTGTATCTTTGCACTCATGAGAATTAAATCTATAAGAAAAAGAAATATATATGTAGTATCCTTAGGAGTTTTGATAGCATTTGTTTTATGTGTTCCTTTCTCTGAGATGCAGGCAAAGAAAGCTAAACAGACGACGAAAACTCCATCGCAATATGAAAAACTAACTTCACGTGATACTGTAAGTTTGGATGGTGTGATGAATGTCATCCAAAAGGGTGACTCCGTGTACCTGGAGATGCCAGTAAAGTTAATGGGGAAGCCATTCCTCGTGCATAACAGGTTGCAGCGCGTGCCAGAAGAACTTAATGAGGCGAATGCCAGCAGAGGTATAAATTACGAAAGTAAGATGATAGCCTTTGACTGGAACAAGGTGACAAATAAAGTCGTGATACGAGAGAAACGTGTAACACCGGAAACGCCCAAGTTCTCAGATATCTCCCGCTCCGTATCGGATAATTATATAGACCCGATAATAGCAACCCTGAAGGTGAGGGCTGTGGCTCCAGACTCTTCTACCGTAGTATTTAATGTCACAGACTTGCTAAATGGTAAGAAGAATATGCTGAATGACGTATTCAACGAAATAAACGTTGGAACAAGTCCTGATGCGGAGATGTCACGAATCATCAGTGTGAAGTCATACAGCAAAAGCGTGGTAGCTCGTTCGGAACTCACTACGGTAGTACATGAAGGACAGTCGAAGGTCAATGTGACGGTCGAGGTGAGTACAGCTATAATGTTGCTACCTGATGATATAATGCGCCGTAGAGAACAGGATTGGCGTGTAGGCTATTTTACCACGCCGTCGTTGTATTACGATGATTATCAGCAGCGTACAAAGCGTACGGGATATATAAACCGTTGGCGCCTGGAACCGACAGATACTGCCGCCTACATGAGGGGTGAGTTGGTAGAACCCAAGAAGCCAATAGTATTTTACATCGACAGAGCGACTCCCGAGTACCTCCGTCCGTATATAATAAAAGGTATAACAGATTGGAACAAGGCTTTTGAGTGTGCAGGTTTTAAGAATGCAATACGTGCCATAGTTCCAGACGACAGTCTCGATGTGGAGGGTGACGACCTGAGCTACTCGGTGCTTACCTACGCTGCTTCAGAGATGCAGAATGCTATGGGGCCTTCTACCGTCGATCCACGAACAGGTGAGATTTTTGAGGCCGACATAGTATGGTGGCATAATGTGCTCGCCCTGATACGTGAATGGCTGATAGTGCAGACAGCGCCTACAGATGTGCGTGCAAGATCTTTCCATCATCTGCCTCAGGATATGATAGGTGATGCAGTAAGATTTGTAGCCTGTCATGAGACGGGACACTCCCTTGGATTGCGTCACAACATGATAGCTTCAGCAGCCTATGTCACTGACTCTTTGCGCTCACCATCGTTTGTGGAGCGTGTAGGTGGTACGTCAGCAAGCATCATGGACTATGCCCGCTTCAACTATGTGGCACAGCCAGGCGACGGTGTGAAGCAGTGGTCGCCTAATATCGGACCGTATGACCTGATGGCTATAGAGTGGGGGTATCGTTGGTATCCTGAGGGTACAGATGAGAAGAGTGTGCTCTCAGAATTTCTTGCAAAACATCAGGGCAAGGAGTATCGCTACAGTGAGCAGCAACAGCAGCGCTCTGCTATAGACCCCCGCGCCCTTAACGAAGATCTGGGTGATGACCCAATAAAATCGGCAACTCTTGGCATCGCAAATCTAAAGCGTATAATGCCACATCTTATAGATTGGACGCGTACTGGGGAACAAGAGCAGAGTTACGATGATGCTGCAGAACTGTACTCTTACGTGTTGACTCAATGGCAGTTGTATCTCTATCATGTGATGGCCAATGTGGGGGGCATGTATATAGAGCGCCCTATGATAACGGGCACAGCTCCCTATGAGGTTAAGACTTCGTATGAGTTTGTGGAGAAGGAACGCCAGAGGCAGTCTGTAAAGTTCTTGATGGATGAGGTGCTGATATTCCCCAAGTGGCTGTTTGGCAACAAGTTCTCATCCCAGATATATCTTCGTCGCAAGGCACCTTCTGGCATTATAGAGCAGGAACCGGCATTGATACTGAAGAATATCCAAAATTATATCCTATGGGACTTGATGGCTAATGACCGTATAGTCAGGATGTATGAGAACGAGTGGCAGAATGGTGCGAAGGCGTTTACCCCTGTGGAGATGATGCAGATGCTTCACCAGTGCGTTTTCGGCAAGACAATAGCAGGCAAGACTCTTAACGTGATGGAGCGTAGTTTGCAGAAGAGTTTTGTTGATGCTCTTATCACAGCAGCAGCGGAGCAGGAGGGAGTGAAGATAAATTCGAAATTCAAAATTAGTCCGGAAACCTCAAACGTACAGTTGGGTAGCGGATACAGGGTGATAGATATGTCGTCTGCGCAGATAAACCGTGTGAGCGATGCTCTGAGTTTGAAGCGCGGTGA
>JAGCPC010000014.1 GCA_017642485.1 Prevotella sp.
TGCCCAGGCACTGACCAACGAGGTGCGCCCCTTCAACGTGAAGGTGGCTGTGCTCATGCCAGGTGATGTGAAGACGGGCTTTACCGATGCACGAAAGAAGGAACTGGAGGGTGCCGATGCCTATCCCCATATGGTGAAGGCAGTGCAGACTATGGAGCACGACGAGCAACACGGCATTGCCCCAGAGCGCATGGCAAGGAAACTGTTCAGCCTTGCCCAAAGCGAGGACCCCGAGCCAACCTCCACCGTGGGCTTTATGTATAAGGCGTTCCTGTTCCTCGGCAGGGTGTTTCCGCAGCGGCTCATCAACTACATTATTGGTAAGATGTACTGAAGCTGTGCTCTAAGCCTGTCAGAGCTATCCTGTAACGGCGTTAAAGCTATCCTCTGATGGTGCTGAAGCTCCCACCCTTCTCGCTCAGTGCAAAAATATGGCGCGAGCCATCTCTTTTTGCAAATACTCAATAGTGGGTATTGCATATGTCGCAGGAAATCATTACCTTTGCAGTCGCGATTACAGATAACAGATTGCAGATTACAGATAATAGATAATAGATAATAGATAGTAGACAATAGATTAAAAAAGTATTTAGGATATGAAAATGATGAAAAAGAATTTATTTTTTATGGGACTGATGCTTCTTGGCATGAGTCTGGGTGTGGTTTCGTGTGGTGATGATGACGACAACGTGGTAACTCCTACGGAGGATAAAAAACAGAACCACGGAGCTATGAACTTCGTTGGTACGAGCACATTCTATGTGGTAGGTATGCAGGAGTCAACGACAACTTCCAAAGGTGGTGACAATGTTCAATTGACTTTGACGGGTGACAGCAAGAAGCAGGCTGAGATTGTTATTCCTGATATGGCGTATAACATGAACGGAAAAGACATGATTGTTAAGTCGTTTACTGCGAACAGCGGCGTGGAATACACCATGACGGGTTCTTACCAGACTGGCGATATGGCTTTCGAGTGGGCTGAGGGCGAGTTCAGCACAACAACCACGGGCACTGACGGCAATACAAAGGAAGTCAAGGGCACCATTAGCGCTAAGTACAGTCACACAGCAAAGAAATTAGACGTTGTAGTGGAATTCACCTATGGTGCTATGCCTATGGCTATACACTACGAGTTGAGTGGCGACTATCAGAAGAATTGAAAAAAGGTTTATACAACATACTTAACGTCATTGCAGGCTGGGGGCTTATTGTCTTGCTCTCAGCCTGCAACGGCATTATGGACGGTATATATGACGAGGCTCCACAGGCGGCTGAGGGCGAGATATACGTTGATGCTACCAGCTGGACGGAGTGGCACTATATAAAGTTCGCAGTTAGTTTGCAGTTCACAGCTACTTCCCCAAACGACCAAGCGACCAACTCCCAAATCTCAACCTACGACATCCCTACCACGCCTACGGCTGAGTTTGATGCCGACGGCACTGGTATATACAACTACTGGTATGACGTGTTTGGCGAGGGAATATCGAAGCGCGAGCTTCGCTCTTCTTACCCCACGGAACGCCAGCCTGAGCCAGAGGAATGGGACATTGCCGTGCACCGAAACAACGTGCGCACCAATGGCGGAGCGGTGTATCAGACAAACATAACGGACATCAACGCCATAGGCAGTAGCACGTCATACGCCACTCTGCCCTTCGTAGAAGACGAATGGAACGAGACGGATGTGTGGACTGTCAACAGCCAGATGCTATCGGGCGTAGTGGGCAACCAGCGCATAAAGATAAACACGGAACTTAGCAAATGGCTCACCATGGAGATACCACCCATGCCACCAACGTTCGTGTATAACGGCAACGTCTTCATCGTGCGCCTGAAGGACGGCACATATGCTGCCCTGCGCCTGAAGAACTACAAGACCACTGATGGTCGCAACTGCGGACTGACGATAGAATACAGGTATCCGCTGTAAACAAGACTCACCACTACCCCCTCTCTGGCTGAGAGGGGAACATATTGAAGAAAGTAATTGGAAATTCATAATCCATAATCCATAATTCTTAGTTATAGCAGCATATTGTTTCGTCGCTTGGTGTCAATAGTCTTGGCACTAATGGTGCATATTGCCCCCCTCTCTGCCAGAGAGAGGGTAGGGGCGAGTCTCCCCTCTGCTGTCTCTGACTCCGTGCAGCTATCTCAGGTGGTGGTGACAGGCACCATGACACCCAAGACCATTGCCAACACACCCATAACCACGCAGGTTATAACGGCACGCGACATACAGCGCACCGATGCCACTGACATACAGGACCTCCTTCAGCAGATGTTGCCAGGCACGGAGTTCTCATATGCCATGAACCAACAGACGCACCTCAACTTTGCTGGCTTCGGCGGACAAGGCATACTGTTCCTCGTTGATGGTGAGCGTCTGGCGGGCGAGACACTCGATGATGTTGACTTCTCGCGCATCATCATGTCAGGAGTGGAGCGCGTGGAGATAGTGCGTGGTGCTGCGTCAGCCCTTTACGGCAGCAGTGCCGGCGGTGGCGTAATAAACGTGATAACAAAGGAGGGTGGCAATCCCTGGACGTTACATCTTGACTCACGTTGGTCACGCCACGGCGGACAGCGTTATGGCTTGCAGTTTGGCAGAAACACTAAGCGTTTCACCAACCTCTTCAGTGCTTCGTTCAGCGATACCGACAACTACAGCGTCCGTAGTGAGGCAACCCCCGCCACCCGCGTGTTCAGCGAGGTGTATGGCAGTAAGGTGGTGAACGTGAAAGACCGCCTGACATTCAACATCACCGATAACCTCAAACTTACGGGCAGGGTGGGCTACTACTTCCGTCAGGTGCCGCGCGTCATCACTGAACCAGAGCGCTATCGCGACCTTTCGGCAGGACTGAAGGCTTCATGGCAGATGACAGCACGTGACCGACTCGAAATATCCTATGCCTTCGATGAATATGACAAGTCAACCAAACAACGGTTGGCAGGACTTGACATACGCTCTTACAGCAATGTGCAGAACTCCGTCAAGGCACTTTATACGATGATAACGGGAACGGGAACTGGGACGGGAACGTTAATATTCGGTGCCGACTTCATGCGTGACTACCTCAGCAATAACAAGCTCTCCACCCCAAGACACCACCAGTATTCCTTTGATGCCTTTGCCCAGTATGACTGGAACGTCAGCAGCCGTTGGGAACTGGTGGGTGCCCTGCGCTATGACCATTTCTCTGATGGCAACCTGTCACGCTTTACCCCCAAGCTCTCAGCCCGATACAGTATAATTCCACGCAACAATGAGACTGGCGAGAGCCTCACACTGCGCCTGGGCTACGGTATGGGCTTCCGCGCCCCCACGCTGAAGGAGAAGTACTATGAGTTTGACATGGCGGGCATATGGATAGTCAAGGGCAACGAAGACCTAAAGGCTGAGACCAGCCACAATTTCACGGCATCTCTTGGCTACACCCGAGAGCACTATGCCTTCACCCTCTTGGGATATTATAATAATGTGAGAAACAAGATAGCTACAGGCGTACCCTATAGCAGTTCACAGTTCACAGTTCACAGTTCACAGTTAGAATCTCAACTCTCAACTCCAATATTGCCTTACGTCAACCTATCCCATTACTCCGTATATGGTGCAGAACTCCTTGCCTGCGCCAAATGGGGAATAATGGATATGACGCTGGGCTATGCCTATACTAAAGATAATGCTAACGGGAACAACCAGTATCTGCCTGCACGCCCACATACCCTTACGTGGCAATGCACGCTGGATAAAAGAATATCAGACGACTACAAAGTCAGTGCCACCCTCAGCGGCAGGTTCCTCTCTGCTGTCTATGCCAGCGAATACGTTGACTATTATGACATATCCAAAGGTATGGTCAGCGTCCGCTATCCAGCCTACAGCCTCTGGAAACTGAGCCTCGTGCAGACCTTTTGGCAAAAGGCGAAACTCACGCTGACCCTCGACAACCTCTTCAATTACAAACCACGCTATTACTACATGAATGCCCCCATCACCGATGGCACCAACTTCATGGTGGGAGTAGGGGTGGAGCTTTAAATTAAAAAATAAACTGTCAACAATGAACTATAAACCAGCCGTTTCTTTCCTTATTGTGCTCCTTCTGATGCCTCTCGGCCATGCGCTTATGATTTTGATGGAACATTTCCTTGAGCCTACAGCGTTGCACTACAGTGCTTTCACAATGGGCTTCGTGGGACTGGTTGTTACCATTATTGGCATGTTCCGTCAGGGTGATACACGCCAGACTATCTATGGCATTACCGGTGCCATGCTCTTCTGGACGGGCTGGGTAGAGTTTCTCTTCGCCTACTATGCCCAGCGTTATGGTGTGCATTGCGACCTTGTAGGTTCTGGCGTGGTGCAGACAGCCACCCACTACGTTGACGGTATCGGCGTCAGTCATGACTACCTCATCAACGGTCAGCCTCTCGACGCTTTCTCCCGCCAGGAACTAAAGAGCCTGCGAGGTTCACGTCCCGAATATCTTATCCTCCCCGCCACCTTCGGCATGTGGGTGATGGTGATGCTTTTCTATATATTCCGCACTCGTACGGGCTGTGACTTCATCAATTGGGTACAGAAGAGGCTTAAA
>JAGCPC010000015.1 GCA_017642485.1 Prevotella sp.
GAGTGCAAAAAAATCATAAAAATGTTTGCGGGAATGAGAAAAAAGTAGTAACTTTGCAGTCGCAAACAGTGGGATTGCGCTGGTTATAAACTATCAACTCGCTGAAAATGAACGCCTTAGACTGTCTGAAGGAGGAGTCTAATGTGCGCTCTATTTGCGTGTATGAGAACGGGAACGTTAACGTTAACGGGAACGAAGAGAATAAAATTTTTATATATAACATTATTTAATTAACAAAGAAATGCCAGGATTAATTGGAAGAAAAATCGGAATGACATCCGTTTTCAGTGCCGACGGTAAGAATACACCGTGCACTGTTATCGAAGCTGGTCCTTGTGTCGTTACTCAGGTGAAGACCGTCGAGAAGGACGGTTACGCCGCCCTGCAGCTTGGCTTCGGCGAGGCAAAGGAGAGTCGCACTTCAAAGCCTATGATGGGCACATTCAAGAAGGCGGGCACAACACCTAAGCAGCACTTGGCCGAGTTCAAGTTTGACGAGGAGCACAACCTCGGTGACACTATCTCTGCAGACCTCTTTGCAGATGGCGACTTCGTTGACGTTGTCGGCACATCAAAGGGTAAGGGTTTCCAGGGTGTAGTAAAGCGTCACGGCTTTGGTGGCGTAGGTCAGGCTACTCACGGTCAGGATGACCGCCTTCGTAAGCCAGGTTCTATCGGTGCTTGTTCTTACCCTGCAAAGGTGTTTAAGGGCATGCGCATGGGTGGACACATGGGCAACGAGCGTGTTACTACACAGAATCTGAGAGTGTTAAAGGTTATCCCAGAGCAGAACCTCATCATCGTGAAGGGTTCAGTGCCAGGATACAATGGTTCAACAGTTTTAATTAAGAAGTAAAGCGACATGGAAGTAAATGTATTGAACATACAGGGCAAAGAGACTGGCCGTAAGGCAGTGCTTAATGACGCTATCTACGCTATCGAGCCAAACGACCATGTACTCTACCTCGACGTAAAGCAGTATCTGGGCAATCAGCGCCAGGGCACTGCAAAGGCTAAGGAGCGCAGCGAGATGTCTGGCTCAACGAGAAAGCTGGGTCGCCAGAAGGGCGGCGGCGGCGCTCGCCGTGGTGACATCAACTCACCTGTATTGGTAGGTGGTGCACGCGTATTTGGTCCTAAGCCACGCGACTATCGCACAAAGCTTAATCTGAAGACTAAGCAGTTGGCTCGTAAGAGTGCTCTCTCTTACAAGGCACAGGAGAATGGCATCATCGTTGTTGAGGATTTCAACATCGAGACACCTAAGACAAAGGAGATCATTGCAATTGCAAAGGCTCTGAACGTGGAGGGTAAGAAGTTGCTCATCGTTCTCCCTGAAGAGAATAAGAATATCTACAAGTCTGCACACAACCTTCAGAAGGTTGAGGTAATGGGCGCTGCTAACATCAACGCTTACAAGATCCTCAATGCTGACGTTCTCGTAATGGCAGAGAAGGCTCTGGACAAGGTAGATGAAATTTTAACCAAGTAAACTTAAGAAGGAGAAGAACAGATTATGGCATTTATCATTAAGCCCGTAGTCACCGAGAAGATGACTAAGATTACTGAGAAGCAGCCAAACCGCTATGGCTTTATCGTGAAGCCAGAGGCTAACAAGCTCCAGATTAAGCAGGAGGTTGAAGCTCGCTACAACGTAACAGTAGAAGACGTTAACACCATGAACTATGCCGGCAAGCGCTCATCACGCTACACCAAGGCCGGACTCATCAAGGGTCAGCGTAACGCCTTCAAGAAAGCTATCGTCACCCTGAAGGCTGGCGAGGAAATAGATTTTTACAGCAATATTTAATAATAAGAAATGGCAGTACGTAAATTAAAACCAGTTACACCTGGTCAAAGACACAAAGTTATTGGCACGTTCGAGGATATTACTGCATCCGTGCCAGAGAAGTCTCTCGTTTACGGTAAGCGTTCTACTGGTGGTCGAAACAACACCGGTAAGATGACTGTGCGCTATCGTGGCGGCGGTCACAAGAAGAAGTTGCGTATGATCGACTTCAAGCGAGAGAAGGATGGTGTTCCAGCTACAGTAAAGTCAATAGAGTACGATCCAAACCGCTCTGCGCGCATCGCACTCCTGTACTATGCTGATGGTGAGAAGCGTTACATTATCGCTCCTAACGGACTTGAGGTGGGCGCTAAGCTCATGTCAGGCGCTGAGGCAGTGCCTGAGGTAGGCAATGCCCTCCCACTGGCTAACATTCCTGTAGGTACCGTTATCCACAACATCGAGCTCCGCCCAGGACAGGGTGCACTGCTCGTTCGTTCGGCTGGTAATTTCGCTCAGTTGACTTCTCGTGAAGGCAGTTACTGTGTAATCAAGCTCCCTTCAGGTGAGACACGTAAGGTGCTCTCTGCCTGCAAGGCAACAGTCGGTGCTGTAGGCAACTCTGACCACGCTCTCGAGCAGTCAGGTAAGGCAGGTCGCTCACGCTGGCTCGGCCGTCGCCCACACAACCGTGGTGTAGTAATGAACCCAGTAGATCACCCAATGGGTGGTGGTGAAGGTCGTCAGTCAGGCGGTCACCCACGCTCACGCACAGGTCTCTATGCTAAGGGTAAGAAGACACGCGCACCTAAGAAGCTGTCTAACAAGTACATCATAGAAAGAGCTAACAAGAAGTAAATCCACAAAAAACTAAGTAAATTATGAGTCGTTCATTAAAAAAAGGTCCATACATCAACGTTTCTCTCGAGAAGAAGATTCTCGCTATGAATGAGAGCGGTAAGAAGACTGTCGTAAAGACATGGGCTAGGGCTTCTGTAATTTCACCAGATTTCGTGGGTCATACAGTAGCTGTTCACAACGGTAACAAATTCATTCCTGTCTATGTGACTGAGAACATGGTGGGACACAAGCTCGGTGAGTTTGCTCCTACACGTCGCTTCGGTGGTCACGCTGGTAACAAGAAATAAGACAGGCACCTAACCATTTAAAAAGTAAATCCAGAAAATGGGAGCTAGAAAACATAATATGGCCCAGAAACTCAAGGAGGCCAGAAAGAATCAATATTTTGCCAAGCTCGTAGGCGTGCCTTCTTCACCACGCAAGATGCGCTATGTCGTTGACATGGTACGTGGAATGGAGGTAAACCGCGCTCTCGGCGTGCTCAGATTCTCTAAGAAGCAGGCTGCTGCTGACGTAGAGAAGCTGCTCCGCTCTGCCATCGCTAACTGGGAGGTCAAGAATGACCGCAAGGCTGAGGATGGTGAGCTGTATATCTCAAAGGTCTTCGTGGACGAAGGCGTAACAATGAAGCGTATGCGCCCAGCACCCCAGGGTCGCGGCTACCGCATCCGCAAGCGCTCTAACCACGTGACTCTGTTTGTTGACACCAAAACTAATGATAAATAAAGAATAGAATGGGACAGAAAGTTAATCCAATAGCAAACCGCCTCGGCATCGTCCGCGGTTGGGATTCAAACTGGTTCGGTGGAAAGAACTTCGGAGACAACCTCGTAGAGGACCAGAAAATCCGTAAGTATCTGAACGAGCGTCTCGCTAAGGCCAGCGTGTCACGCATCGTCATCGAGCGCACTTTGAAGCGTGTCACCATCACTATCTGCACTGCCCGTCCGGGTATTGTCATTGGTAAGGGTGGTGAAGAGGTTGATAAGCTCAAGGAAGAGCTGAAGAAACTCTATAACAAGGAGATTCAGATCAACATCTACGAAATCAAGAAACCAGACCTCGATGCTAACCTCGTCGCTAACTCTATCGCTCGCCAGGTAGAGGGCAAGATAGCTTACCGTCGTGCCATCAAGATGGCTATACAGAACACTATGCGTGCCGGCGCAGAGGGTATCAAGGTACAGATCTCAGGCCGTCTCAACGGAGCTGAAATCGCACGCGCAGAAATGCTGAAGGAAGGTCGTACACCGCTCCACACATTCCGCGCAGACATCGATTACTGCAAGACAGAGGCTCTCACCAAGGTGGGTATCCTCGGTATCAAGGTATGGATATGCCGCGGTGAGGTTTACGGCAAGCGTGACCTCACACCTAACTTCTCTCAGGAGAGCAAGGGCGCAGGACGTCCAGCAGGTGGACGTGGCAATGGCCGTGGCGGTAACCGTAAGAGAAACAATAACCGTTAAAAAAGTAAGAATCTACTATGTTACAGCCAAAAAGAGTAAAATATAGAAGACCGCAGGATGGTCGTGGCAATAAAGGCAACGCTCACCGTGGTACACAGCTTGCTTTCGGTTCGTTTGGCATCAAGACTCTTGAGCCAAAATGGATAGACAGCCGACAGATAGAGGCTGCCCGTGTAGCTATCAACCGTTACATGAACCGTGAAGGCCAGGTATGGATACGTATCTTCCCTGACAAACCAATCACACGTAAGCCTGCTGACGTACGTATGGGTAAGGGTAAGGGTGATCCAGCAGGATGGGTAGCACCAGTAACTCCTGGACGCATACTGTTTGAAGTAGAAGGCGTTCCTTTCGACACCGCTAAGGAGGCACTCCGACTCGGTGCACAGAAACTGCCAGTAAAGACAAAGTTTGTTGTACGTCGTGACTACGATAAAAACGCTTAAACTATGAAGATTAAAGAAGTAAAAGAACTCGAAACCAAAGACTTGGTAGAGAAGTTGGAGAACGCTAAGGCAGAGCTCGACACTCTGAAGCTTAACCACCAGGTTTCTCCACTTGAGAATCCATCACAGATTAAGGCTGCTCGTCGTGACATCGCACGTATGATGACAGAACTCAATTCACGTAATAAATAATAATGGTCCATATGGAACAGCGTAATTTAAGAAAGACCAGACAGGGTGTCGTTACCAGTAACAAGATGGATAAAACCATTGTTATTGCGTCAAAGTTCAAAGAGAAGCACCCAATCTATGGTAAGTTCGTGCAGAAGACTAAGAAGTATCATGCACATGACGAAAAGAATGAGGCACAGGTAGGTGATACAGTGCTCATCATGGAGACCCGTCCACTCTCTAAGACAAAGAGATGGAGATTAGTTTCAATAATTGAAAAAGCTAAGTAAATAATATGATACAGGCAGAATCAAGACTTACAGTATGTGATAACAGCGGTGCACGTGAGGCTCTCTGCATACGTGTGCTGGGCGGTACCCGCCGTCGCTATGCCAGTGTAGGTGACATCATCGTCGTTGCTGTCAAGAATGTCATCGCATCAAGCGACCTGAAGAAAGGTGCAGTATCTAAGGCTCTCATCGTACGTACTAAGAAAGAGATACGTCGCGCAGACGGCTCTTACATCCGTTTCGATGACAACGCTTGTGTCCTCCTCAATAACGCCGGCGAACTCCGTGGCAGCCGTATCTTCGGTCCTGTAGCACGTGAGCTCCGCGCCGTTAACATGAAGGTCGTTTCACTGGCACCTGAGGTACTTTAGTTTTCAACACTAAAATAAAGTAGTTAAACAAATGAGTAAGATACATATCAGAAAAGGAGATACCGTAATAGTACTCGCTGGTCGCGACAAAGGCAAGACCGGTAAGGTACAGAAGGTTCTCGTGAAGGATGAGAAGGCTATCGTAGAGGGCATCAACATGGTCTCTAAGAACCAGAAGCCATCTGCACAGAACCCTCAGGGTGGTATCGTAAAACAGGAGGCTCCTATCCACATCTCAAACCTGAGCCTCATTGATCCTAAGAGCGGAAAGGCAACTCGCGTGTCTATCAAGCACGAGGGAAAGAACGTTATCCGTATCGCTAAAAAGTCAGGGGAGGAAATCAAGTAATGGATACAGCACAGTTAAAGAAAATATACAAGGAGACTATCGCTCCTGATCTGCAGAAGCAGTTCAACTACACTTCTAAGATGCAGATCCCTGAGCTTAAGAAGATCGTTGTCAACATGGGTCTCGGTGACGCTACCCAGGACAAGAAGATCATCGATGTCGCTATCAACGAGATAACAGCTATCACTGGTCAGAAGGCCGTAGCTACATACTCTAAGAAGGATATCGCTAACTTCAAGCTCCGTAAGAAGATGCCTATCGGCGTCATGGTGACACTGCGCCGCGAGCGCATGTATGAGTTCCTCGAGAGACTCGTACGCGTAGCTCTGCCACGTATCCGTGACTTCAAGGGCATACAGACCAAGTTTGACGGCCGCGGTAACTACAACCTCGGCATACAGGAGCAGATCATCTTCCCTGAGATCAACATCGACTCTATCGACCGCATCCAGGGTATGAACATCACCTTCGTAACATCAGCACAGACCGACGAGGAGGGCTTCGCACTGCTCAAGGCATTCGGTCTGCCATTCAAAAACGCTTAATAGACACAGACTATGGCAAAAGAATCAATGAAAGCTCGCGAGGTAAAGCGCGCAAAGCTCGTGGCTCGCTATGCTGAGAAGCGTGCAGCACTGAAGAAGGTAATAGCAACTTCTGACGACGCTGCAGAGCGTTATGAGGCAGCACGCGCTCTCCAGGCAATTCCTAAGAACGCCAACCCTATCCGTCTCCACAACCGTTGTAAGGTGACGGGACGTCCAAAGGGCTACATCCGCCAGTTTGGCATCTCACGTATTCAGTTCCGCGAGATGGCTTCTGCAGGACTCATTCCTGGCGTGAAGAAGGCAAGCTGGTAAGCAAAGGCGATATTGGTATAGAGATATAATATTCGCAAGAGTTAAGGTTTTAAGGTGTGAATGTCATGACGACGCACCACACACCACACACACGGTGTGCACACGGTGACAGAGCTCAGAGCACGCAACCTCATTACCTGAACAAGAAAAAAGGAATTTATTACAATTTTCTATTTAATTAATATTGTCGGGGAAGCCCCGATTAATTAACTAATTTTTTTTTATGACAGATCCAATAGCAGATTATCTGACAAGACTTAGGAACGCCATCATGGCTAACCACCGTGTGGTAGAGGTTCCTGCGTCAAACCTTAAGAAGGAGATCACCAAGATCCTCTTCGAGAAAGGTTACATCTTGAACTACAAGTTCATCGAGGATGGTCCTCAGGGTGCTATCAAGGTAGCACTGAAGTACGATCCGATCACTAAGAAGAACGCTATCAAGTGTTTGAAGCGTGTCTCTACACCAGGTCTCCGTAAATATACTGGTTACAAGGACATGCCACGTGTTATCAACGGATTGGGCATCGCAATACTGTCCACATCTAAAGGTGTAATGACTGACAAAGAGGCTGCTGAGCTCAAGATCGGCGGCGAGGTTCTTTGCTACGTTTATTAATAATTGGAGGATTACAACATGTCAAGAATAGGTAAATTGCCAATTAGTATCCCTGCAGGTGTAACAGTATCACAGAACGATGGTGTTGTTACAGTAAAGGGTCCTAAGGGTGAACTTTCACAGAAGGTTGACTCTTCTATAATAGTAAAGGTTGAAGATGGTCAAATCATCTTCGAGGTTGACGAGAACAGCCCCGTAAACTACAAGCAGAAGCAGGCCTTCCACGGTCTGTACCGTTCACTCGTGAACAATATGGTAGTAGGTGTAAGCGAGGGTTACAAGAAGGTTCTCGAACTCGTAGGTGTAGGTTATCGTGTATCTAACAAGGGTAACATCGTAGAGTTTGCTCTCGGTTATACCCACCCTATCATCATCGAACTTCCTAAGGAGGTGAAGGTAGAGACAAAGTCAGAGCGTAACCAGAACCCACTGCTCATCCTTGAGTCATGCGACAAGCAGTTGATCGGACTCATTTGTGCTAAGATCCGTTCTTTCCGTAAGCCAGAGCCTTATAAGGGTAAGGGTATCCTGTTCCAGGGCGAGGTTATCCGCAGAAAGTCTGGTAAGTCAGCTTCAGCTAAGTAATAACCTTTAAACTATTACGACAATGACAATAAAGAAAGTAGAAAGACGAATCAAAATCAAGTATAGAGTTCGTAAAAACGTAAATGGCACAGCAGAGCGCCCACGTCTTAGCGTGTTCCGTTCTAACAAGCAGATTTACGCTCAGGTAATTAACGATGTTACCGGTACTACCCTCGCTTCTGCATCATCACTCGGTCTGGAGGCTATGCCTAAGACAGAGCAGGCACAGAAGGTCGGTGCCCTCTTGGCAGAGAAGGCAAAGGCTGCTGGTATCACTTCTGTAGTATTCGACCGTAACGGCTACCTCTATCATGGCCGTGTAAAGGCTCTCGCTGACGCAGCTCGTGAGGGTGGTCTTAATTTCTAAAACGATTATATAGCAATGGATAAAGTAAAAGTAAATAGCGACGTTGAGTTGAAAGACAAGCTGGTTGCTATCAACCGTGTTACTAAGGTAACAAAGGGTGGTCGCACCTTCACATTCGCTGCTATTGTCGTTGTAGGTGACGGTAATGGTACTATCGGATGGGGTCTTGGTAAGGCTGGTGAGGTACAGCAGGCAATAGCTAAAGGTACTGAGGCAGCAAAGAAGAACCTTGTTAAGGTTCCAGTAATTAAGGGTACAATACCTCATGAGATAGAGGTACGCTTTGGTGGTGCACAGGTGTTCCTGCGCCCAGCAGCACAGGGTACCGGACTTGTTGCCGGTGGTGCTATGCGTCCTGTGCTCGAGAGCGTAGGTATCACTGACGTACTTGCTAAGTCAAAGGGCTCTTCTAACCCTCACAACCTCGTGAAGGCAACTATCAAGGCTCTGAGCGAGCTGCGTGACGCTTACACTGTAGCTCACGAGCGTGGTATATCAATGAGTAAAGTATTTAACGGTTAATAATAGGAGGAATACACAAATGGCAACAATAAAAGTAAAGCAGATAAGGAGCCGTATCGGTGCTTCTGCAGACCAGAAGCGTACCCTCCTTGCACTGGGTCTCCGCAAGATCTCTCAGGTAGTAGAGGTAGAGGATACACCATCTATCCGTGGTATGATACGTAAGGTACACCACCTGACAACAGTAGTAGAGTAATAACTAAAATTAAACGACAAGAGAATATGAAATTGAATAATTTGCAGCCAGCTGCTGGTTCAACCCATTCACGTCGTCGTATCGGTCGCGGTCCTGGTTCAGGTCTCGGCGGTACCTCTACTCGTGGTCACAAGGGTGCTAAGGCACGTTCTGGTTATAAGAGAAAGATTGGTTTCGAAGGCGGTCAGATGCCACTGCAGCGTCGTGTGCCTAAGTTCGGATTCAAGAACATCAACCACAAGGAGTACTTTGCAGTAAACCTCTCTACTCTCCAGAAGCTCGCTGAGAAGAAGGGATACGAGAAGATTGGTATAGCAGAGCTCCAGGCTGCTGGTCTTACCAACGGCAAGGAACTGGTAAAGATCCTTGCTAACGGCAAACTCACAGCAAAGCTCACTGTGGAGGCTAACGCTTTCTCAAAGACAGCTGAAGAGGCTATCAAGGCAGCAGGCGGCAACGCTGTTGTTCTTTAAGTAAAACCTTTTTTTACTTTAGGTAATAATGAAGAAGTTTATAGAGACACTGAAGAACTGTTGGAAAGTAGAGGACTTGCGCATGCGACTCCTCATAACGATACTCTTTGTCGCTATCTACCGTTTCGGCTCTTTCGTGGTTTTGCCGGGTATCAACCCAGCAAACCTCGAAAAGCTGCAGCAGCAGACAGCAGGAGGTCTGATGTCACTTCTCGATATGTTCTCTGGTGGTGCATTCTCCAACGCATCAATCTTTGCGCTCGGTATTATGCCATACATCTCTGCATCAATCGTCATGCAGCTTGTGGCTATCGCTGTGCCTTCTTTCCAGAAGATGCAGCGTGAGGGTGAGAGCGGACGTAAGAAGATCATGCAGTACACACGCTACCTCACAGTAGCTATCCTGCTCTTCCAGGCTCCCTCATACCTCATGAACCTCAAGATGCAGTCACCAGGTGCCCTCGCATCAGGCCTCTCATGGTCAGAGTTTATGATCCCTGCAACGATTATCCTCGCTGCTGGTTCAATGTTTATCCTCTGGTTGGGTGAGCGCATCACTGACAAGGGTGTAGGTAACGGTATCTCACTGATCATCATGATCGGTATCATCGCTCGTCTGCCACAGTCCTTCTTCCAGGAGGTAGGTAGCCGCTTCACTGCTATCACAGGTGGTGGCCTGGTGATGTTTATCGTTGAGATACTCATCCTCTATGCAGTAGTATGTGCATCAATACTCCTCGTGCAGGGAACGCGAAAGGTGCCTGTACAGTATGCGAAGAAACTCGTAGGCAACACCCAGTATGGCGGTGCGCGTCAGTATATCCCACTGAAGCTTTTCGCTGCTAACGTGATGCCTATCATCTTTGCACAGGCTCTGATGTTTATCCCACTCGCTATCGTGCAGTACAGCAGTGACAACCTCGGATGGTTTACACGCTCTCTGCTCGACAACCGTAGCCTGCTGTATAATGTGGTATATGTACTGCTCATCGTGGCATTCACATATTTCTACACTGCTATAACGCTCAACCCTACCCAGATGGCAGAGGATATGAAGCGCAATAACGGCTTCATACCTGGTGTACGTCCAGGTAAGGATACAGCAAACTACATCGAGGAGATAATGTCACGCCTCACACTGCCAGGTTCTCTGTTCATCGCATTCATAGCTATCATGCCAGCACTGGCAGGACTGCTTAACGTACAGCAGGGCTTCTCGCAGTTCTTTGGTGGTACCTCACTGCTCATCCTCGTCGGTGTTGTCATCGACACCTTGCAGCAGATAGAGTCACACCTCATGATGCGCCACTATGATGGTTTGCTCAATTCTGGACGTACCCGTCCTCAGAATGGTATCAGTGCTTACTAAGTCTTAGAGATGGCTATCTTTCTAAAGACTGAAGAAGAGATAGAACTAATGCGTGCTGCCAACCAACTGGTTGGACGCACGCTTGGTGAACTCGCCAAGCATATCAAGCCAGGGGTGTCAACGGCAGAGCTCAATAAGATTGCCGATACGTTTATACGTGACCATGGGGCCACACCGACGTTTCTCGGCTTTCCTAATCCCTACGGCAGTCCATTCCCTGCCAGCATCTGTACCTCGGTAAATGAGTGCGTCGTACATGGCGTGCCACGCGAGGACCAGATACTCAAGGAGGGTGATGTGATATCCATCGACTGCGGTACATTGCTCAATGGCTATAACGGCGACTCGGCCTACACTTTCCCCGTAGGTGAGATAAGCGATGACGTAAGGCAACTGCTGCGTACCACAAAGGAGAGTCTGTATAAGGCTATCGAGGTGGCAGTGCATGGCAGTCATGTGGGCGACATCGGACAGATGGTACAGGACTACTGCGAGTCACATGGCTATGGTATAGTACGCGAACTCACTGGTCACGGCATAGGCAAGGCGATGCACGAAGACCCACAGGTGCCCAACTACGGCAAGCGTGGCAATGGCCCCAAACTCAAGGAGACCATGTGTATAGCTATCGAACCGATGATAACGCAGGGTGACCGCAAGATATGGCTCCTGCCTGACAAGTGGTCGGTAGTGACACGCGACAATAAGTTTGCTGCCCACTACGAGCACACCATCGTGATACGCAAGGGCAAGTCAGAGATACTCTCTTCGTTTGACGAGATAGAAAGCATAGTAAAGATATAAGATACTTAACCACAAAAAAA
>JAGCPC010000090.1 GCA_017642485.1 Prevotella sp.
CACCATCTTCTTGCCGTTGATGATAACGATGCCGCGGTAGTTGCTGTCAACTTCCTGTCCGGCGAGGTTATATACCTTTCCGTTTCCGTTAGCGTTAAGGTTAAGGTTAGCGTTAACGTTTTCAACACCTGTACCTTCAGGTACGAAGTTGAAGCCGTAAATCTTTATCTTGGTAGCTTCGCCGAAGAGGTAGTAGGTCTTGCCCTTCGTTACAGGGAAGGTGATGTAGCCGTTATAGGCATCACTTGATATAGAGTTACCAGAGTTTATGGTGGTGCCGTTTGCCTTGAATGATATAGCAGAGCCATTCTCGGTTACATATACCACCTTGCCAGTAAATACGTATGATGCTACGTAGAGTGTACCACTTGAGGTAGGAGTGAAGACGTAGTAAGTGCCTGTGGTAGGAACGTTCTTGCTTGAAGAAGAGTAGTTCTTGTTACTAGCATCCTTAGGATTATTGTTACCTCCAGCGAGGTTGCTAAAGCCTTCGCTTGCCATAGCATCGCTTGCAACTACTGACCAGTTGCCATCGTTGCCGTAGGTCATGGTGATATTCTTGCAGGTTATCACCTTGCCGTTATATACATTCTCACCACTTGCTACGATGTAGTTGTTGCCATCGACAAGTTCTGGTGTTTCTGGATTTTCAGGTGTTGGGTCAACAGGATCGTCACCGCCACCACCACTGGTAGAATTGAAGAGTGTGGCACCAGCGTATGTGCCCACCTCGGTAGGAACCTTGCTAGCATCAGCTACCGTGTAGCTATATGGCACTGTCACGGTAGAGCCTGATGACTCACCGCTCTTGCCCTCTACGGAGTAGTTGGTGTTCTTCCATGTCACCGCTGTTGCGCCCGATGCGTTAAAAATGCTCTTCACACCCTTGGCAAAGTAGTTGCCCTCGATGAGGAACTCGGAGTTCTTACGAGGGTTGATGCAGTTGCCGCCAGTGGTGCAGGTGTAGTAGTTGTTGAGCATATGAATCTTACCCACACGTGCCATAGGCATACGAGCCTTACAGTTTGTGCCCCAGTGGTTGAAGGCAAAGGTAGTGTTGAGATATGTTTTTGCCTCACTGTCTGACGAACCGATGAGGTTGGTGTTCTGGTGCATGTATGAGCGATCGGTATAGCTGAAGGTACACCAAGAGACAGTGTTGAAGTCGGACTTCACCGTGATGTCGAAGTTGCCGTCCATGCCGTCCTGGAAGTCGCAGTGGTCCACCCAGCAGTGCTTGGTGCCGTCAACAAACGATAAGAGGTCGGCACCGCTCACGTCGATAGAACCAGGGCCCTGGAACTTCAGGTTGCGGATGATTATGTTCTCACAGCCGCTGAAGCTGAATACGCCAGAGTTGCGGTAAGCCTCGCTTTGGTCGCCCGTCATCTGAATGATGATTTTGCGGGTGTTATACTCTGCCTGTTCGGTTACTTCCGTTCCGTTAGGCAGTTTACCGCCACCACCGCTGGTGCTCATAGAGGGCACGCCGGCCTTGTCGAGTGCGGCGATAATCTCCTGTGAGGCATACCACGTGGTGCATAGTTTGGCATTATTGATACCAAGGAGTGTCTTGTTCTTTACGCCACTCATTCCTATCTTGCTCGAAAGGATGAAGTCACCCTTTGAGCCGTCGAAGATGATGACGCTGTAGTTACTGATAGCACTCTCTATGGCGCTCCTCATATCTTTGCCCGTAGAGGTGAGCGTTATCACCTTGCTTGAACTTACGCTTGAGGGAACAGGATACTCATAACATCCACCACCAGTGATATTATAGGTGGTGTTGGCTGTGCGTGAACTAAGGGTGCAGAATCCGAAAGGCTTACCCAGGTCAAGTGAGGAAGTGCCTGTTTCTGCACAGTATGCTGTCACTGTTGAGAGCAGTAACGTTAAAAAACAAAAGAGTCTGCGTGAGACAACTGATTGTAATTTAGGCATTGAATTAATCATTTAGAATAGTATAATTTAAAGAGTATCAATAGGTTTGCGGTTGCAAAGGTACTAAGAAACTTCGAAATACTCAAAAGTTATGGAGTTTTTTTCTCATTTCATAATAATTTAGTACCTTTGCAGGCGCAAAAGTAGGGTATTTAGAATAAAAATAAAAAAAATAACAATGACAAAATACGAAAGTAGTGTAAAGCAGATTGCTGCTACGGTAGAACAGGTATATGGTAAACTGAGCAACCTGGAAAACCTGCGTCCTATAATAGAGAATGCACAGGATAATGAAGCACTGAGGCAGAAGTTGCAGGATGCAGGACAAGATTCCTCGCAGCTTGATCAGTTGAAAAACGTGGAATTGACAAGCGACCGCCTCGCTGTGCCTGTTGGCATGCTGGGCACTCTCGCACTGCGCATCATAGAGAGAGAGGAAGGCAGGACGATAAAGTTTGAAACCGAACAGTCGCCTATACAGGCTAACATGTGGATACAGGTGCTACCCACCAGCGAAGTGACTACTGCAGAGGGACTCCAGGGTACCAAGATGCGCCTCACACTGAAGGCCGACCTCAATCCTATGGTGAAGATGATGGTGGGTTCAAAACTGCAGGATGGTATCAATAAGTTTGCCGACATGCTCGCCATGTTGAATTATTGTTAGTACAAGGATTGATGAAGAAACTTTATATAGAGACATATGGATGCCAGATGAACGTGGCAGACTCGGAGGTAGTGGCAAGCGTGATGCAGATGGCTGGCTACGAGACATGCGACACGCTGGATGAAGCCGATGCCGTATTTCTCAACACCTGTTCGGTGCGTGAGAATGCTGAGAACAAGATATACCACCGACTTGAGACACTGAATAAACTGAGGAAAACGAAAATCTCAAACCTCAAACCTCAAACCTCAAACTTTATCATCGGTGTGCTGGGTTGCATGGCAGAGCGAGTGAAGGACGATCTCATCAACAATCACCATGCCAACCTCGTGGCAGGACCAGACTCGTACATGCAACTGCCCGAACTCATAGCACAGTGCGAGATGGGCATGAATGCCATCGACACCGAACTGTCAACCACCGAGACATATAGAGACGTGATGCCTATGAGGGCACACGGCAACCACCTCTCGGGTTTCGTGAGCATCATGCGTGGATGCAACAATTTCTG
>JAGCPC010000091.1 GCA_017642485.1 Prevotella sp.
ACTGTAATGTACAATTTTCAATTTTCAATTTTCAATACTGTAATTGCTCAGACATTTGTGGATGAACTGAGGCGCGATGTGCCTGGACAGGGTAAGGTGACAGTGGAGCAGTCGAAGGAGATAGAGGAACTGGTGAATGGCAAACAGACACCAGCGACTACGACTACTCCATCGCCGACAGCTCCGACGGCGCCTGCCAATGCTACGACAGCACAGACGCATGCTACTCCTGCTCCTGCTACTCCGACGACGCCTAATGGGCAGGAGACGCACGAGGGCCAGAAGCCTGATTCTGCTCGACGCACCCCTACCCCTATAACATCGGAGACGGAGGGCGAGACGGCACCTCCTGACACGCGCAAGAAGATAATGCGACGTAGCTATAAGATGCAGGGGTACAGGGTGCAGGTGTTCTCGGGAGGCAACTCAAGGGCGGACCGACAGAAGGCGGAAACGGCAGGGGCTGTGATGAAGTCAAACTTCCCCGACCAGCCGATATACACCCACTTCTACTCACCATCGTGGAAATGTCGCATGGGCAACTACAGGACACAGGCGGAGGCACAGGCGTATCTCGCCAAGGTACGTAAACTGGGATACCGACAGGCGTGTATAGTGAAAGGACCAATACAAGTGGCGTACTAATTCACAATTAACTTCGTTGACCCTCTCGATTTCTCCCAGAGCCTTATGAGCTCTTCGCAGAAGCAACATCGCTCAAGGCTCTTAGGTCGACTTTCGAGAGCGTTCACAATTCACAGTTATGAGATTTATATCTTGGAATGTAAATGGACTGAGGGCATGTGCCGGAAAGGGCTTTGCCGAGAAGTTTATAGAGATGGATGCCGACTTCTTTTGTCTGCAGGAGACGAAGATTCAGGCAGGACAGTTGGATATGGAGTTTCCAGGCTATGAGTCGTACTGGAACTATGCCGAAAAGAAGGGGTACTCGGGTACGGCGATATATACGAAGCATCATCCTACGAGCGTGAACTACGGCATGCAGTGGAAACTGGGTGACGTGGCGGAGGAGCATGAGCACGAGGGAAGGGTGATAACGCTGGAGTATGCTGACCTATACGTCATCACGGTGTATGTGCCTAATGCTCAGGATGAGTTGAGACGACTGGACTACCGCATGAGGTGGGAGGACTGTTTTCTGAACTATATAAAGGAACTGGACAGGGAGAAACCTGTAGTATTCTGCGGTGACCTCAACGTGGCACATGAGGAGATAGACCTCAAAAATCCGAAGACGAACCGCAGGAATCCTGGTTTTACTGATGAGGAGAGGGGAAAATTCACTACTCTACTCGAGGCGGGATTCAAGGACACCTTCCGCACGCTGCATCCCGAGGAGCAGACCTTCTCATGGTGGTCATACCGCTTTCATGCGAGGGAGAAGAACGTGGGGTGGCGCATAGACTACTTCGTGGTATCGGAGAGACTGATGCCCAAAGTCGTAGAGGCTAAGATACATACCGACATAATGGGGTCGGACCACTGTCCGGTGGAGGTGGAGCTTCGCTAATTCAAAAAATTCAAAAAATTTTATCAGAGATTTTCTAAGGATTTTTGAGCATCAAAGATGCGAAATCCAAAGAAGTCGTCTTAAAGAAAAAATGTGGACAGGATTTTATCTAACGGATTTTGGACAAGATTTTAAAATCTACGCTGAAAATCTATAGAAAATCCAATCTAAAAATAAAGGAGGACGATATATTTCTTTTCGGCTTCGCCTCAGAAATCTGAGAAAAATCCAAAAGAAAATCTATTTTCAACTATCAACTAAAAGAAATTGCCGAGAAAGACGATAAAACCGACAAACTACCGATGGGTGGTGTGCGTGATGTTGTTTGTAGCAACGATGATCGCGTACATGGATCGTCAGGTGCTGTCGCTGACGTGGAAGGACTTTATAGCGCCACAGTTTGCATGGACAGACGCAGACTATGGTGTAATCACTGCTTTTTTTTCTATCACATACGCTGTGGTGATGCTCTTCGCCGGAAAGTTTATAGACTGGCGCGGAGTGAAGTCGGGTTACACCTGGGCAGTAGCGATATGGAGCCTCGGTGCCATGATGCACGCCTTTTGCGGCGTGGCGACATGCGGACTGCTCACGGGAGAGTGGTTTGTGGGGTTTGACGGGGCACGCGAGACACTGCACGATGCTGCCACGGTGATGCTGCCCATAAGCACGGTGAGCATATACCTCTTTATGGCGTGCCGCCTGGTGCTCGGCATAGGACAGGCAGCAAACTTCCCCGCTGCCATCAAGGCCACGGTGGACTATTTCCCTAAGAAGGATCGTGCCTTTGCCACCTCCATATTCAATGCTGGTGCCTCGGTGGGTGCACTGCTGGCACCACTGTCGATACCCCTGATAGCGAGTCACTTCGGATGGGAGACGGCATTTATCGCGGTGGGAGCACTGGGATATGTATGGATGATAGTGTGGCTCCTGATGTACAAGAACCCCCAGAAGAACAGCAGGGTAAACCAGAGCGAGTTTGAGTACATATACCAGGATGAGGACGAGGAACTCACCACCAAGGGCATAGTGGATGAGGGTCCGCGTATGAGCATAAGGAAATGCCTGACATACCGACAGGCATGGGCATTCATCGTAGGTAAGCTTATGACCGACGGCGTATGGTGGTTTTTCCTCTTCTGGACGCCAGCATACCTCTCCGACCAGTATGGCTACTCCTCGGACTCCAACATGGGTATGACGCTGATAGTGGTGCTGTACCTCATCACGATGCTGAGTATAGCAGGAGGCTACCTGCCGACGTACTTCGTAGATCGCTACTCCGACAAACCATATACTGCCCGTATGAAGGCGATGTTCTACTTCTCATGCGTACAGCTGATAGGTTTTATGGCACAGCCGCTGGGCGATGTGTCACCGTGGCTGCTCGTATTTGTCATCGGCATACTCGGAGCAGGACATCAGGCTTGGTCGGCAAACATATTCTCGATGGTGGGTGACCTCTTCCCACGCAGGGCAGTAGCCACCGTAGTAGGTCTCGGCGGCTGTGCAGGCGGTGTGGGGTCATTCCTGGTCAATATCGGTTCGGGTTCGCTACTGTCACATGCCGAGGAGATGGGCGAGTTGTTTACCTTCCTATCATATACGGGCAAGCATGCCGCCTACATGATAATATTCTGTGTATGTGCCATAGCATACATCATAGGATGGACGGTAATGAAACTCATGGTACCAAGGTACACCCCCGTGGTAGTAAAGCAAAAAAAGGAAGAAATGGCAAAAAAAAGTTAAAATAGCAAAGCGGAGTCAATCGTTTACTCCAAACTATCAATATAATTTAGTAACTTTGCATTTGTACGTATATGCGTAGCAGATAACTAAAGACAGAATAAATCTAATAATCAAAAAATATTTAAAATCTAAACAATGAGTTCTTCTGTAACAACAAACAAAATGACCAACTGGCGTTGGGTCATGTGTGCGATGCTATTCTTCGCAACAACGGTGAACTACATGGACCGTCAGGTACTGTCGCTTACCTTTAAGGAGTTTATCCAACCCGAGTTTCACTGGACAGACAGTGACTATGGTACGATAACCGGTGTCTTCTCTATCTGCTATGCGATATTCTGTCTCTTCGCAGGCAAGTTTGTTGACTGGATGGGTACCAAGAAGGGTTACCTCATCGCCATCGTAGTATGGTCACTCGGTGCTGTGATGCATGCAGCCTGCGGATGGGCTACGGTACAGCTGGTGGATGGTGTCAGCGACACTTCTCTGTTGAAGGAAATAGGAGAAGCAATGGCTGCTCCTGGTGCAGATGCAGCAGCAGTGATGGCAAAATTCAACGTTACATCAAACACGTTGCTCGCTGTCAGCAGCATTTCTGTATGGCTGTTCCTCGCATGCCGTATGATACTCGGTCTCGGTGAGGCAGGCAACTTCCCTGCTGCCATCAAGGTGACCGCGGAGTATTTCCCAAAGAAAGACCGTGCCTTTGCTACCTCTATATTCAATGCTGGTGCATCAGTAGGTGCCCTCGCTGCTCCTGCTACCATACCACTGCTCGCTAAGTCACTGGGCTGGGAGATGGCATTTATCATCATCGGTCTGCTGGGCTTCGTATGGGCAGGCATCTGGATATTCGTATATGACAAGCCAGCAGAGTCAAAGTTTGTCAACGAGGCAGAGCTGCGCTACGTCAATCAGGACGAGGACAATGAGGCTGGTGCCAATGTACAGGCTGAAGAGAAGCAGCTGAGCTTCGCTAAGGCATTCACCTACAAGCAGACATGGTCATTCGCTTTCGGTAAGTTTATGACCGACGGCGTATGGTGGTTCTTCCTCTTCTGGGCTCCTGCATACTTTCAGGATCAGTTTGGCCACAAGGCGAGTGACCCAATGGGTATAGCACTCATCTTCACACTGTATGCTATCGTGACGTTCCTCTCACTCTTTGGTGGTTATCTGCCCAAGCTCTTCGTAGAGAAGAAGGGTATGAATCCTTATCAGGGACGTATGCTCGCTATGCTTATCTTTGCCTTCTTCCCAGTGCTGGCACTCTTTGCACAGCCACTCGGTGACTACTTCCAGAGTGCATGGTGGCCAGCTATCATCATCGGTCTGGTAGGTGCAGGCCACCAGGCTTGGTCAGCAAACATATTCTCTACAACGGGTGATATGTTCCCAAAGAGTGCTGTCGCTACCATCACAGGTATCGGTGCTATGGCAGGCGGTATAGGTTCGTTCCTTATCAATAAGGGTTCCGGCGTACTCTTCGACTATGCTGCCGGTCAGGGCGAGGCATTCCAGTTTATGGGCTTCTCTGGCAAGCCAGCAGGCTATATGATAGTATTCTGCGTATGTGCCGTAGCATACCTCATCGGCTGGTCAGTAATGAAGATGCTCGTACCTAAGTACAAGCCAGTAGTGATTGACTAAAGTATATAGTATATAGTTTATAGTATATAGTATAAAGTATAAAGTATAA
>JAGCPC010000092.1 GCA_017642485.1 Prevotella sp.
AGCAAGCTGCACTCCGTCGATGGTGTAGTATTCCACACTCCTCACTTCGCTTGACTCGCTTACGTTAGCCACAGCAGTAGGTTTGCCTCGTGATGTCAGCTGCTCTTCAGTGAGAGTGGCACCAGCATAGTGCGAAACAGTTGCTTCTACAAGACTGGCGCTATATACCTCCACATCGCTGTATGCAGTTGAAGGGTTGAAATGCTGTTCCGTACCCTTTGCTATGTCGAGGTCTGCCGCTCCCACGCTGTTGACGAGCTTAAGGTGGTGAGCCTCCTTAGCCTTGTCGTTAGGGAACTTGTAGATGTTTGCCTTGGCTTTATCTGATACGAAGGCATTGCCCTCGGCATAAATCTTCGACATATAGCCAACGCCGAAACAGTAGTTAGTAACCGTGCTGCTATAGAGGCAGTTTGCTACATGCACCTGTCCGAACCTCACGCGTGGCATACGCTCCACGCAACCCTCGCTCCACCAGCAGTTGCTGAATGTCACCCTCAGGTGTCCGTTGTCGCTCGTCATTCCGTCGTTATTGCCTATCAGGTTTGAGAAGCGGTGGTCGGCAGCCTCTTCCTTTCCTGTGCTGATAGGGGGCAGTTTGTAGCCAAACTTGCACCATGTAAACGTCACGTGGTCAGTACCTTCCACTATATCCACGTTTCCGTCCATTCCGTCGTAAAACTCACAGTGGTCAATCCAGAAATTGTCGCAACTCTCAAGACACAGACAGTCGTATCCGCCAACGTCAAACGCACCACCACAACTGAACACCACATTACGGAAAATTACGTTCTTAGCATCCTGAAAATACAGCACACCACTCTTGTTGTAGGTGCTCTTGGTGTTAGCAGGGTTCACCAGTTTTGCCCCAGGCTTACCATAGATGGTCAGATTGCCGTTCTTCACGTACAGTCTCTGCTCCATCGTAATCTCTCCATCGATATAGATGGTCAGCGGTCTTGTCTTACTGTTCAGCGCAGTCTTGAATTCATTGTAATTCGTTACTGTCACAGCATTCTTGTCCTGTCCTCCAGTCGTCTTGCCCACAGCAGCCCAACCGATGACGTCATTAGCGTCATGCTCAGATAAATCCTCAGCCATAGCAGGCATCAATGTAGCCAGCAATAGCACTAACGTAAAAATCTTCTTCATTTCCTTTTTTTGATTGTAATTATATAATAGTTCTTGTTTTCTGTGCAAAATTACGCAATTATTTTCAAATAGCACAAAAAAGAACAACTATATTGCATTTTTATTGAAAGAAAAGTAAAAATAAATGAGGGTGTGTCAAAATAGGCACATCCTCTTTTTTATTTTGTCCCTATTATTGTCTTAACTCCTTAACTCCTGATAGCTCAATTATCAATTGTCAATTGTCAATTATCAATCCTCCATCCCCATCATCACTCCAGCGTGGTTGAACTTCAGCTCTATGTCGTTAGACAGTTCTATCTCGTAGCCATAGCGCTCCTTGTCAATCTTGGTGATTACGGTGTTAGGGAAAGTTGCCTTAACGTATGCAGCGATAGCAGCTGGCACGATAGCAGCAGGCACAGCCACTGTGTGACAGTCCACCTTATCCCAAGCACCCTTTCTGGTGAAGTCCACCTTAGCACCAGTGCTCAGCGTTGTCTCATACTTGCCGTCATCCTTGGCAGCATATACTATCGTTGCACCTGGGAAGTTAGCGGCAACAAACTGCTTTGCTGCAGCAGGCAGGCTCTGTACTGGAACTGGACGGTCGTCAGCCATTGCGTTAACAGCTACCATCATGAGGCAAACCAATGCCATTGCAAAAAACTTAATCTGTTTCATAACTCTTCTTGTGTTTTGTGATTAATTGTACATTTTGTCTTCCATCTCTATATCTACAGGTGCTCCGTCACTGTCAAACTCTATCTCCACGCGGTTGCTCAGCTGCACCTTATACTTGGTGCTAAACAACTCCGAGTCTTCCTTGGCAAACACGATGGTGACACCTGGATAAGTCTTCTGTATATAGCTGCGGGCAGGGGCAGGCAACTGCTCCTCCGTGATAATCTTATCATCATCAGAGCACGACGCAGTCATCATCAGTCCCGCAAACAATATCAATATCAGTCTCACTTTTTTCAGAACACACATTTCTAATTCCTAATTCCTAATTCCTAATTCCTAATTCTTCGAGCGAAGCTCTCAGGCGTTTCTGCTCCCCGCTAACGGGGAGAACGAGAGGGGTGTAAAGACCATTGACAAAGCTCGGAGCCTAATTCTTACGCTACAAAATTAGAAAAAAAGCCTCAACGCCGTCATAACGTTAACAGATTTTTGACATCTCTTTGCTGTATTAGTGTTTTTTAACTCTTTCCCTCCTAAGAGCCTAATTTCAATTCTCAATTCACAATTGTCAAGATTTGAACGCTGATTATGTATAATCATTAAAAACAAAGAGAGCAAAATAGCCCCCACGCTGCTTACACTTTGATTTTTGCAAATGTAGTTTCCTTGCGATATTTTTCACCGACTGCCGAGTGGCTTACAAATTCTGGAATCTCGCAGATTTTTGCAAACCACTGATATACAACCTGTTGTAATTTTTGAGGTTGTTTTTAACCTCAAAAAAAACTGTTTTTTCGCCAAAAAACCTCGAAAATCGCGATAAAAAAGCTATGCTTTAGCCCTCTAAAAGCATATCTTTTACATCATAAAAGGATAACTTTTCCTTTATAAAAGCATATCTTTTACATCACCAATCACATTTCAGCCACCTGATTGACACCTATTTTGCAAATTTTCCCTGTACTTTTTCAACTGACACTTTGTAAGGCAAAAGCACCAAAACACTTACAGTTTGAAAGGATGTTGGAAAGACACCCACAAATTGTTAAACATGGTTAATCAAGAGGGATAACTCTTAAAATCATTTAACGTCTCGATTGTGAGTATTATTTTGCTATTACCTTTGCAAGGTAGTTAACTCTAAGAGAGTTACGTGGTATAATAAAACAGATAATAACAAACAAAAACAGAAAAGCGAATGAAGAAATGTTTACTTGCTATAATTAGCGTAATATGCGCCATAACCACGGCGAGCGCAGGAAAACTTACATATCAGGCAACAAGCATTCCCGCCGTATGGGGAGGGCTAACGGCAACAAAAGCTGGTGGTATACCGGTAGCATCGGGCGATGAGGTCAACGACGGCACTGAGGTTTCGTTTACGGCTCCCAATGGCGTAGGATACCACATCGATTGGTATGTGAACGGTGAAAAGGGTGCCGTAGAAGGCAACGTGGACGCTACAGGTTGCCACTTCGCTGTCAGCGTGACAGGCGAGACAAACGTAGAAGCACGTTATGTGGAGCACTTCAAGCTGATTTTCAAGGACACTCCCTTCGTAAAGTATGCTGACAAGGACGGTTATGTCTTTGTAGGTGCGAACTTCTACCACCACAAGCCACCAGTGGATCAGTATGGCGGCAGCGTGAGCGAGTGGACCAACGAAAAGGGTACTAAATACCTGGTGGATAATAATCCCCTCGACACTATATTCCATCGTATGAAACTGGAGGCTGACTCAGTGATGACCCCTACCTTCCTTGCCAACGATGACGACCTTGGCGATGCCAGCGGACTGGCTGTGTGGGACTTTACACGTCCTGACAGTATCGCCTTGTTCAACAATTTCAAGGGCAAATGCTACTACATGATGCCAACAGACCTGAAGGCTGCATACGTTGACGTGGCGATGGTGTGTGACGCTACAGAGGGACTTATCGACAACAGTACCCGACTGTTGAAGGGAAACACCCGAGTGGATGCAGGTACACGTTTCCGCCTGCCTTCACTCTACGGCACCATCTTCAAGATAACAGGCACTAACGAGTTTAATGCCACAACGATAGACGGTGAGGCACCAGAGAAGGGTATGCAAGGCGAACTGCACACAGCATCGCTGACTATCCTTGATGCCACTAAGGACTCTGTAGATATTATAATAGGTGAAGACCAGTACCTTACATCCATTAGTGCCAACTACCCTGGAGGCTATACCACGATGGCATGGAGAACCAACATCGGCAAGGCGGAGACGAGTATCTCAACCGTGTCAAAGACAGCCGATGCAGGCATACTGCTCTTTAACCTGAAAGACATAGCCCAAAACGGAGGACTGGCTATTTCACCCAACTCCACCGTGATAGACACGCTGACCACACAGATAGAGATAACTCCGACAAAGGAAGAGGCAAAATATCTCAGTGTGGGATTTGAGGTAGCTGAGGACTTCTCGCTGATGGCTGATAGCGTGATAGTGCCTATATGTCCTATCGTGGGTACTGGCAATAATAACAAGTGCAAGGTGGAAATACTCATAGAAGACGAGTATGGACACAAGCTGGACAGCATATTCAGTACTGTTACAGCAGACTCTCTCTGTCACTTTGCCATGGTTGCACCTAAGAACAGCGCCATAGACAATCCTACGGCATTGTATCTGTATGGTAAGGTGACGGTAAAGTGCTGGGTATATGGCATAGAGGGACGCTACGGACTGGGATCGCCGATAGTTGTAAACGGCACCATGTGTGAGACCATCACCTGCGGTGAGGGACAGACATGGGCACCATATGTGACGAAGGGCGGACTGAACCTCGAGAAACTCACTGGACTCAGTGTTTACAAGGTCTCTGGCGTGAACGAAAAGAAGCTATGCGTGATTCTAGAGCAGATGGAGGAAATGCGCAAAGGACAGGTGTCGCTCATCAACACGGCACAGCCTGGAGCAGTGTATAACTCTCCGCTGACACGTGCTGACGACTCCATGACCCAGAACAGCATACTGTTTGTCAGCGATGGCACAGTGACAGGCGACAAGACTCGCTACGTATTTGCACAGAACGGCACGGCTTATTCATTCAACATGGTGCCCGAGGGTGACGTAATACCTGAGGGCGACGTTTATCTGGAATGGGAGACCTTCACTGAGCCACAGTACCTGTATCTGAACCAGAATGATGTGCCTACTGCTATAACCACCATAGACATAACGCGCAAGCTTGCTACTGGCGAGACCTACACCATAATGAGAAATGGCAGAATGTACATCGTGAAGCCTGACGGCAGCGTTTATAACCTCTCTGGTGCAAGAGTGATGTGATAATTCACAATTCACAGTTCACAATTCATAGTTCACAATTCATAGTTCACAATTCATAGTTCACAGTTATTATGAAAAGGATTAAAATTTTCTTGATGGCATTGGTTTGCCTGTTTACACAGTCAGTAATGGTGATGGCGGACGATAAGCCTATACCACCTCAGCAGTTGCCTGCAGCTGCGCAGCAGTTTGTTAAGACCTATTTCCCTAAGAATAGGGTGGTATATGCCGAAAAGGACTGGAAGTCATACGAGGCAACGCTCGACAACGGAGCGAAGATAGACTTCGACAAGAAGGGCAACTGGGACAAGGTAGAGTATAAGATGGGGGCAGTACCTGCAAAACTGATACCTGCGAATATTGCCACCTACGTACAGTCTAACTTCCCCAACACAGCGATAATAAAGATTGACAAAGAGCGCTACGGATACGAGATAGAGCTCGCTAACGACATTGACCTGAAGTTCAACCACGCTGGTGCTATCATCGGGTATGATGACTGACCACGCATTTCAATCGTTTAAACAATAAAAGAAGGGAATGAACTTACCGTGTTCATTCCCTTCTTTCTTATTTTACCTTTGGGCTTGTACTTTTACCAACCGAACTTGACGTTCTCAAAATTGATGTCGTGGCTCTTGCCTGTGCGCTCCACAGGAGCCTTTGACAGATTGTTGAACTCGCAGTTCTTGATGTTGATATTGTAAATCTGGTCTTCGTCCTCCAGTCCGTTGATGCGAACAGCATACTGCGACTTCTGACAGGTGACATTCTCCATATATACGTTGCGAACAGTTGGGATATGACCACGCTCAGCAATCTCTGCTGGTTCGTACATCAGGTTGATGCGCATAACCGCCTCTTTACACTCGCCCACCTTTATATTACGCATAAAGATGTTTTGGTTGATGCCACCACGACAGGTGTTGGTCTTTATGCGGAGCACACGGTCGAGGTTTGGTGAGTCCATCTCGCAGTTCTCAGCGAAGATATTGTCACAACCGCCTGAAATCTCAGAACCTATCACCACGCCACCATGTCCGTCAGCCATCTTACATCCACGAATGATGACATTCTTACAAGGGGTGTTGGCAGCCAGACCGTCAGCATTACGTCCTGACTTCAGAGCGATGCAGTCATCGCCAGTGTGGAAGGTGCAGTCCTCGATAAGCACGTCTTCACATGACTCAGGGTCACAGCCATCACCGTTAGGACCGTCATTATATATTGTCACACCACGAACGATGAGATTTCTCACAAACAGTGGATGGATAACCCAGAATGGAGAGTCACGCAGTTCCACACCCTCAATGATGGCATTCTGGCAGCGCACGAAGTTGACAAGCTGTGGACGCAGTCCCTTGCCCTTACCAAATATACGCTGATTGGTAGGCACACGGTTGTCTGCCATCTTTAGCAGGTCGGCACGATTGCCAACGGCATCTTTACCCTGCCATTCGTCAACACCCTCGTGGTAGCCATGATGCAGGTTGCCCTTCATATACCACCAACGCTCGTTGGAGCCGTAGCCGTCAATGATGCCCTTACCTGTCAGACCGATGTTCTCTGCATCAACGGCATAGATACATGGCTGATAGTTGATGATGTTGAGGCCTTCCCAACGTGTCTCTACATTTGGATAAAGGTCGCGATCGAAGGCAAAACGCAAGGTAGCACCTTTCTCAACTACAAGATTTACGTTTGACTTCAGTGTTATGGCACCTGTCATATAGAGTCCGTCGGACACTATCACATGGCCACCACCCTTCTTAGAACATGTAGCGATAGCCTTGTTGATGGCTTTCTGATTTTTTGCTGCTGTAGCCTCAGGGCTTGCACCAAAGTCTTTTATGTTATAATATTTCGCATTGAAGGTAGGAGCCTTGATGCGTGATATTATACCATTATATACTTCCTGATTCCATCCTTCGGCATTAGCCACTTGGGAGAGCGTCAGCATCGCAAACATTGCCATGAATAGGCGTAAAGAGTTTGAAAGAGTTTTCTTCATAGATTTTATTTTAGTTTTCGTTATCGTTTTCGTACAAAAAAAGCGTCGCCTCACTGAGACAACGCTGATCCTTCTGCTTGTTGGGATACCCGGATTCGAACCAGGAAAGGCAGGACCAGAATCTGCAGTGTTACCATTACACCATATCCCAATACTTTATCTTTTCTGGTGCAAAGGTACGGCTTTTCCTCGAAACTGCCAAATTTTTTCCAAACTTTTTGCCTCCTCCCACACTAAATCAGCACTTTTGTCACATATTATATATATTTTTGTGACAGCAGGGTGACACATTGGCACACTTGGCACACCGCAAACCCTTTAGTGGCATTATGGCATACTGCTTGCACAAGGCATAGTGCATAATTCACTGAAAAAAAAATATCAAACAATAAAAAAACAATACGATTATGGGAAAGATTATTGGAATTGACCTCGGCACAACCAATTCATGTGTCGCAGTATTTGAAGGCAACGAGCCAGTGGTAATAGCAAACTCTGAGGGTAAGCGTACTACGCCTTCTGTAATAGGCTTTGTAAAGGACGGCGAACGCAAGGTGGGTGATCCTGCCAAGCGTCAGGCTATCACCAACCCTAAGAACACGGTATTCTCTATCAAGCGCTTCATGGGCGAGACATACGACCAGAGTGCCAAGGAGGCTACACGCGTTCCTTACACCGTAGTCAACGAGAATGGTTATCCACGTGTTGACATCGACGGACGCAAGTACACCCCACAGGAGATCTCTGCCATGGTGCTTCAGAAGATGAAGAAGACCGCTGAGGACTACCTCGGACAGGAGGTTACCGATGCTGTCATCACCGTACCGGCTTACTTCTCTGACTCACAGCGTCAGGCTACCAAGGAGGCTGGACAGATAGCAGGCCTCAACGTACAGCGTATCGTCAACGAGCCAACTGCAGCAGCACTGGCATACGGCGTCGACAAGGCAAACAAGGATATGAAGATCGCAGTATTCGACCTCGGTGGTGGTACCTTCGATATCTCTATCCTAGAGTTCGGCGGTGGCGTGTTTGAGGTACTCTCTACCAATGGTGACACACACCTCGGTGGTGACGACTTCGACCAGGTAATCATCGACTGGCTCGCAAACGGCTTCAAGGCTGACGAGGGTATCGACCTCACCAAGGACCCAATGGCTATGCAGCGCCTGAAGGAGGCTGCCGAGAAGGCAAAGATTGAACTGTCAAGTTCTACATCTACAGAGATCAACCTGCCTTACATCTCTGCTGAGGGTGGTGTGCCAAAGCACCTCGTAAAGACCCTCACACGTGCACAGTTCGAGCAGTTGGCTCACGACCTCATCCAGGCATGTCTCGTTCCTTGTCAGAACGCTATGCGTGATGCAGGACTCTCTAACAGCGATATCGACGAGGTAATCCTCGTAGGTGGTTCAAGCCGTATCCCAGCCGTTCAGACCCTCGTGAAGAACTACTTCGGCAAGGAGCCTTCCAAGGGTGTTAACCCTGACGAGGTTGTAGCCGTAGGTGCATCTATCCAGGGTGCTATCCTCAACAAGGAAGCTGGCGTAGGCGACATCGTACTTCTCGACGTAACACCTCTTACCCTCGGTATCGAAACTATGGGTGGTGTAATGACAAAGCTCATCGATGCCAACTCTACCATCCCATGCAAGAAGTCTGAGACCTTCTCTACTGCTGTTGACAACCAGACTGCCGTTACCATCCACGTACTGCAGGGTGAGCGTCCAATGGCAGCACAGAACAAGTCTATCGGACAGTTCAACCTCGAGGGCATCGCACCAGCACGCCGTGGCGTACCACAGATTGAGGTGACCTTCGACATCGATGCCAACGGTATCCTGAAGGTATCTGCTAAGGATAAGGCCACTGGTAAGGAGCAGGCTATCCGCATCGAGGCTTCGTCTGGTCTGTCACAGGACGAGATCAACCGCATGAAGGCAGAGGCTGAGCAGAACGCTGAGAACGATAAGCGTGAGCGTGAGCGTGTTGACAAGCTGAATCAAGCTGACTCTATGATTTTCCAGACAGAGAACCAGCTCCAGGAACTTGGCGACAAGATTCCTGCACAGCACAAGCCCGCTATCGAACAGGCTCTCCAGCAG
>JAGCPC010000016.1 GCA_017642485.1 Prevotella sp.
CGTCATAATCTCGGCACTTTTTTTCGCTGGCGTACATTTCAACCCTGCACAGATGCCCCATGCCTTTATCGTAGGGTGCCTGTTGGGTTGGCTCTTTGTGCGCAGCAATAGCATCGTGCCTGGCTTCATCCTCCATTGGATAAACAACTCTGCCGCATACGTAGCAGTAAAGATGTTTCCACACATGCCGATGGATGCTCCCTTGGTTAGTTACTTTGGTTCTACAGCAGCAGTAGTGCAGGCTGTTGTCTGCTCACTCATGATTGCCCTGCCTGCCCTCTACCAGCTCAATAGAGTGTTGAAAAAGTAATAATATCATTATATACGAACAAAGGCTGGAACCTTGTGGTTTCAGCCTTTGTTCTTTTTAAGATATAGTATTGCCTCTGGTCCTTCGTTAAATAACAAATCAAGGATGGAGAGACCAGGGATAAAACCATGACGACGTTGAAAGGTTTGGTAGTAAAGCCCCCCTCCTACCCCCCCCTTCAGGGGGAGAGATAATGTCGCTGGCGGAGTCGGTAGTACTCTTTCCTTCAGAGGAAATGATGATGTCGTTGGCGGAGTCGGTAGTACTCTCTCCCTGAAGGGGGGAGCAGGAAGGGGGCTTATTAAATCGAGCATTTTCCTCATTATGGCAAGATTATAGTCAAAGAGGTGCTGCCAGTTGTTAGCCTTGAAGGTTTCCTCATCAAAGAAAGGGTAGATGTCATCCTTATAGTAATCAAAAAAAGGTGACATACCGTAGGCACTCTTCAGTGCCTCCCAGTGCTGATGGCGCCAGTTGCCGTGTTCGCTGACGAGAACCTCTTGGATGGGAACCTTAACGTTAACCATAACCTTAACTTCTTTCTTCTTTGAAATTTCGAACTCTTGAACCTTTGCTCCGAGCTTGCTCGCCTGAGCACCTACTGGAGCGCAAGAGCCTTCGAACTCTCGCCCCTTCGTCGTGACGGGCACCGTCAGTATCTGCTTACCATTCGCCGTTGCTATCTCGCAACGGTTACGAGAAGTTTGTTTGATGTAGTTCTCGTGAGCATCAATATACACGGTTTCATCGGTACTGAGCAATTGCCTGTACCAATCCACACTGCCGAAATATGTTGTATGTAAGACGATAACGTTTTTGGGGGAGTTAAGGGTACTTACTTTTTCTTTTTTGGTCTGCGACGAGCCCAACCCTCTTCCTGTCCAAGCATCTCAAAGAGTGCTTTGCGTTCGTCTATAGCACGCTGACGCTCAGCATTCTTTCTACCCTTCTTGGTAGAGTAGGCATTGTCGTTCCCCTCGCCTTTGGGAGAGGGGTTAGGGGTGAGGTTTTTGTCCTCCCTACACGTTACTTTCTTGTTGTGATAAAAAGCGTGGCTGAGAGCCTTGATAACTTTCTTGGCATCCTTAGTGGGCACTTCGATGAGACAGAATGTGGGCATAATGTCGATGTGCCCCACCTCCTGCCTGCCTGGCACGTTGCGATTGATAAACTGCATCACCTCGCCAGGGAAGAAACGGTCGTTCCTGCCAAGGTTGATGAAGAGTTTGGTATAACCCTTCTGCACTCCCTCGCGCGGTTTCTTTGCTTTCCAGTCCGTGCCGCCTTTCTCCTTCTTCTCCTTCTTGCTGAGCACCACCTCCTCTATCTCTGGAGCATTGGCATAATATTGCAGGAACCTGCCAAACTCGCGGCTCACCACTTTCTTGAGTATCTCCTCCTTATCCACATACTCGAAGTGGCGACGTATCTCAGTCATGAAAGGCTCTATCTGCTCGTCGTCAACGTCGGTTTTCTCGATTTCGTCGATGGCGCGAAACAGTTGCTTAGTACATATCTCCTCTGCCGTAGGTATCCTGCCTGCCACGAAAGTCTTGCCGATAATCTTCTCCACCTCGCGCACCTTGTGACGCTCACGGCTGTGTATGATGGCTATCGACGTGCCCTTTTTTCCTGCCCTGCCTGTTCTGCCTGAGCGATGGGTGTATGACTCGGTGTCATCGGGCATAGAGTAGTTGATGACGTGCGTGAGGTCGTTCACATCCAGTCCACGTGCCGCCACGTCTGTTGCCACGAGGAGTTGCGTCAGGTGATTACGGAAACGCTGCATCGCCAGGTCACGCTGCTGTTGCGACAGGTCACCATGCAGAGCCTCAGCGTTATATCCCTCCTTGATGAGTTTGTCGGCTATCTCCTGTGTCTCTATCTTTGTTCTGCAGAATATGATGCCGTATATCCTCGGATTATAGTCCACCACACGTTTCAGTGCGAGGTATTTGTCCTTGGCGTTCACCATATAATATATATGGTTTACATTCTCCGCCCCCTCGTTACGCGAACCCACCACTATCTCCTCATGGTTACTGAGGTATTTCCTTGCCACCTTCTCCACCTCCTTGCTCATCGTAGCAGAGAAGAGCAGGGTCTGGTGTTCCTCAGGCAGAGCCTCAAAGATGGTGTTGATGCTGTCAGAGAAACCCATATTGAGCATCTCGTCCGCCTCGTCGAGCACTATGTGGCGCACCTCGTCAAGATGTGCCTTGCCACGCTCCATCAGGTCGATGAGTCGTCCTGGCGTCGCCACTATTATCTGTGCTCCATGCCTTAGCGAGCGTATCTGGTCGCTGATGCTCGTGCCACCATACACCGCTACGACATTGATGCCCTTGAGGTATTTGGAGAAGTCGCGCAGGTCGTCCGTTATCTGCAGACACAGTTCTCGTGTGGGGGATAGCACAATAGCCTGCGTTGTGCGATTCTTTGCATCTATCCTCTGCAGTAGTGGCAGTCCAAATGCCGCCGTCTTGCCCGTTCCCGTCTGTGCCAGTGCTATGAGGTCTTTTTTTACCTTAACGTTAACCTTAACCTTAACTTCTTGCTCCTCTTGAACCTTTGCTCCGAGCTTGCTCGCCTGAGCACCTACTGGAGCGCAAGAGCCTTCAAACTCTTGAACCAGAGCCGCAGGCTCGCTTGAACTCTCTTGAACTCCTTGAACCAAGAAAGGTATCACCGCCTCCTGCACGGGCATGGGCTGTTCAAAGCCAAGCTCATCGATGGCGTGGCATATTTCAGGTATTATACCCAGTTCTTCAAAACTCATCTATTTCCTTTTGTTTTTTTACTTTTGTTTTTAACTGTGAACTGTGAATTGTGAATTGTGAACTGTCAACTATTCCACTATCGTAAAGTCAAGTTGTTTTTTCTCCAAATTAGCCTTTGCCACCTTTATGCGCACCTCGTCGCCCAGTTGGTAGCGGTTATGATGGCGACGTCCCACGAGGCAGAAGTTCTTCTCATCAAACTCATAGTAGTCGTCCTTCAAGTCATGTATCGCTATCATACCCTCGCAGTGATTTTCATCGATTTCAGCGTATATTCCGTGGCTTGTGATACCCGATACGTGAGCATCATACTCCTCGCCGAGGTGTTCGCCCATAAACTCCACCATCTTGTACTTTATAGAGTCACGCTCAGCATTGGCAGCCACCTGTTCCATCTGGCTGGAATGCTCGCACTGTTCCTCGTAATAGTTCTGGTTGGCACTCTTTCCTCCCTCCTCGTAGCGTGTCAGCAGTCTGTGCACCATGGTGTCGGGGTAGCGTCGTATGGGCGACGTGAAGTGCGTGTAGTAGTCAAATGCCAGTCCGAAGTGTCCTATGTTGTGCGTGCTATACTTCGCCTTCATCATAGCCTTCAGCGCCACGAGTTGTATGGCATTGCTCTCTGCCCTACCCTCAAACTCGTCCATCAGCGCATTGATAGCACGTGCCGTAGCGCCCTTGGTGCTTGTTGACTTCATCCTGTATCCGAAGCGCACTACAAACTGTTTCAGCTGTTCCATCTTGATAGGGTCAGGATTGTCGTGCACGCGATATGGCAATGTCTTCGCCTTCTTACCCTTAGGCACCTTGCCCACGCTCTCCGCCACCGTCTTGTTGGCTATGAGCATAAACTCCTCTATGAGTTTGTTGGCATCCTTTGAGCGCTTGAAATACACCCTTGTCGGCTTGCCCTTCTCGTCGATGTCGAAGCGCATCTCCTCACGGTCAAACTTCACCGAACCGTTCTTGAATCTCTTTGCCCTTAGTTTCTTGGCGAGGGCATCGAGGGTGATGAGTTCCTTAGCATATTCGCCCTCATACTCCTTTTTCTTTGGTGCAGGCTCGCCTGTGCCGTCCTTCACCCCGTTCTTCTCAAGTATCTCCTGCACCTCTTCGTAGCAGAAGCGGCGGTCGCTCCTTATCACCGTGTGCACTATACGGTAGTCCTTTATCTCCGCCTCCTCGTCCATGGTGAATATCACCGAGTAGGCCAGTTTGTCCTCGTCGGGCCTCAGCGAACAGATATAGTTGCACAGTCTCTCGGGCAGCATCGGTATCGTCCTGTCCACGAGGTATATGCTCGTAGCCCTCTTCTGTGCCTCCTTGTCTATTATCGATCCCTCAGTCACGTAGTGGCTCACATCAGCGATATGCACACCCACCTCCCACAACTTTTTCGGTTCACAGTGCTCAGTGCTCAGTTCACAGTTAGAGTTATCGTTAAGGTTATGGTTAAGGTTAACCTCCCTTATACTCAGCGCATCGTCAAAGTCCTTGGCATCATGCGGATCTATCGTACATGTAAATACCCCACGAAAATCCTCTCTGCGGTCTATCTCCTCCTGTGTTATCTGGTCGCTTATCTTGTTTGCGGCATCCTCCACAGCCTGCGGATACTTATACGGCAGTCCATACTGAGCCAGTATAGCATTCATCTCAGCGTTGTTTTCGCCCATTTCACCGAGTATATCCACCACTTCCGCCAGTATGTTGCGGTGCTCGGCATCAGGCCATGCCACTACCTTCACCACAGCACGGTCGTTGGTCTTGCCACCCTTGAGTTTCGACTTAGGTATTATGATACTCATCGCCAGTGGCTCCTGAGGTATGAGGAATGCGAGGTCGCTGTCCACCTCCAGTCTGCCCACAAACTGTTCCTTCTTTCTCTCTATAATCTCTATCACCTGCGCCTCGCGTATATGGCTACGTCGGCGTGCCATCATGCAGAAGCGCACCCTGTCGCCTGTCAGTGCCCATAGCGAATTTCTCTCCGCTACAAATATAGGTTTCTCGCTACCAACGGGCGTCACCGTATTGCGTCCGTTGGCCTTAGCCTGGAACACGCCCTCCATCACCTGTGTGCTGTCCGCCAGTTTATACGATGAGTCCGTCACTTTTACCAGGTAGTCATCCCATGCCATCTCCTCCATGATGTCTATGGCGAGCATCTTCATGGGGTGCGTGTCGAGTTTCAGTTGTCTGAATATCTCCTTGAACGACACTACCTGTCCTGGACGGTTGTTAAAGAACGCCTCCAGTTTCTCTGCCAGCAGCGGCCTCGTGATTCTCTTGCCGCCCTTCTTTTCTCTTGTTTTCTTTCCCATAACTCCTATTACTTTGTACGAAACGTCACTTCGTGACTACGAAACGGGCTTTCAGCCCTACGAAACGCCTGCGGCTACGAAACGGAGCTTAGCTCCTACGAAACGTCACTTCGTGACTACGAAAACTGTCAATTTTCATTTTTCAATTATCAATTTACCAATCTCCTCCACTGCCCGCTTCACCTGCGTATCAGCCTTCAGCATGTGCGCTATCTTACCCCTTTGGTAGTAGTATGCTGTGACGATCTCCTGTTCCAGCATGTGCGTTATCATCTCGCGGTTGTTGTCCAGTTCCCGTTCCAAGTTGTGCTGCAGTTTCTTTTCCAGTGCGTCAAATTCTCCCTTGGCATCATCATAGTAACCCTCAAACTTTGCCATTTCAACGAGTCTCTTATACACCTTGCTTGTCTCGCGGTCGTACTTGAAACCGCTCTCCACCACCCTTCGTTTGAAGTCGGCGTAGTCGCTCTCCGTGATGTGGAAATCCTCCACGGGTGCTATCCTCTCATGACGGTTCACGTAGTCCGTCACGTAGTAGTGCACCACCTCCGTTGAGTCCAGCGCCCCACGGAATAGGTACATCGTCAGATTGGTCATCGTGTCGGGCTTCACCTCTATGTCGGGCATTATGCCGCCACCGTCGCGCACCGTCCTGCCCTTGCGGGTCTTAAACTCCCTCGTCAGCGAGTCAGGTATGTGCTCTCGGTACCCACCGCCAGTATGTTTGTAGTTTACGGCCTGTATGCATCTGCCGCTCGGTATGTAGTATTTCGATACGGTGAGTTTCAGCGACCCGTCGTGCGGCAGGTCCACCGTCTGCTGCACCAGTCCCTTGCCGTACGTCCTCGTGCCCATTATCACTGCCCTGTCGAGGTCCTGCAGCGATCCTGCCGTTATCTCGCTTGCCGATGCCGAACTCTCGTTTACCAGCACCACTATGGGCATCACCGTGTCGAGCGGTTCCTGTTCCGTCACGTACACCTTGTTAGAGCGTTTCAGCTTACCCTTCGTCGTCACCAGCGTGGTACCCTTCGGCACAAACATACCCGTTATCTTTATCGCCTCCTGCAGTGCACCGCCGCCATTGCCTCGCAGGTCAAACACCAGTCCCTTCATACCCTTGCTGCGCATGTCTATCAAGGCACGACGCACATCACGCGAGCAGTCCTCCGTAAACTGTGTCAGCACCACGTAGCCCACGCTATCATTCACCATGCCGTAGTACGGCACGCTGGGCAGCTGTATCGCCTTTCTTGTTATCTTTATCTTCAGCGTCTCCCCCTTTGCCTTTGAACCCCCTTGAACCAGCGAAGCGTTTGAACCCCCTTGAACCCTCTTTATCTTCAAAAGGAACGTCGTCCCAGGCTCCCCCCTCAGATGACTGCTCACGTATGCCACCTCTTTGTCCACCATCGACGTATCGTCCACGGCGAGTATCACGTCGCCCTTGCGCAGTCCCGCCTCCGCGGCAGGCATCCCCTCATACAGTTCATCTATCACCACCTGTCCCGTTCTGAGGTCTTTCTTTATCAGCGCCCCTATGCCCGCATACTTACCCGTCAGCATCTGTTTCAGGTTCTTCATGTCGCTCGCAGGGTAGTACTCCGTGTAGGGGTCCAGCGAGTGCAGCATGGCATTGATGCCATAGCCCACCGTCTCGTCAGCATCCAGAGTATCCACATACATCATGTCGAGACTCTTGTATATGGCAGAAAACGTCTCCAGGTTTCTCGCCACCGCAAAGTTGTGGTTCTTCTCCTCACCATGCGCCACGGCAGCGAGCGCCATCAGCACCGCCACCATGCATATATGTCTTATCTTCATCTTCATTTTCAATCTTAGCTTCGCTGTAATCGGACGCACCAAAGGTGCTACGCTTGCCAGAGCAAGAGCCTCTCAATTTCTCCCATATTTCATGGGCTTTCCCGCAGGGGCTACTAAGCCCTGAAATATCAGGTCGTCTTTTGAGAGCGTTCAATCTTTAATCTTCAATACCCCTACAAAAGTACATATTTTATTCTTAACAGCCACACCGCCCCCACTTTTTTTATTATTATTTCAAGTCTATTGTTAAAAAATACAAAATATAGAATAATTATGAATTGTGAATTGTGAACTGTGAATTATTTTTCGTACCTTTGCACTCGCTTTTGAGACATAAGGCACACATCTTGCTTCCTTAGCTCAGTTGGTTAGAGCATCTGACTGTTAATCAGGGGGTCCTTGGTTCAAGCCCAAGAGGGAGCGCAAAAAGAAGAGATTACCTATTTGGTAGTCTCTTCTTTTTTCCCTTTTGGGCGCAGAAGCCCAAGAGGGTTGCCCTCCCCGCTACTCACTGTCACCACAGAGAAATAAAGCAATCGCCCATGCAGTCGCTTATGGCTACATGGGCGATTGACGTTTTCAGACCCTGGCAACATGACGGTGGCAAAAATGTGCACCGAGCTTCACAGCCCAGTGCACATACTAACCATATCTTTATGAAAGTAAAAAAAGATTACCTGAAGAAATTATTTGTTGTCACGGCAAGGTCATAGCCTACGTATGCCCACCGTTTCATGTCATGTAGTTGAGCAGCGTTGGCACCCATCTCCACTCGGGTCATCGCCATCAGTAGGTTTATAACCTCCTCACGGTCTCTGAGGTTTATCTGCGTACGAGCGCAGTATTCTGGGTCTCTTGGTACAGGTGACCACACTCCGTTCATGTAGTCGAGTACCGCTTTCACGTAACTATCCGTTTTGTTCTCATTAGGTGGTGCCCAGGTTTCGATTATCTTACCGATCGTTCGTATGCCTCTGAGGTGGTACGAGCGCAGTATCTTCACTGCTGCTCGGTAGCCTAAGCTAAAGCCTTGAAACTTTACGAATGCACCCTTATAGTTACGATCCTGCCCTTGCCACGTCACCGTTTTAGAGTAGCGTATGTTCATGGGGTTGCAGTTACGATATGCTATTGTCTCGTTGAAATACTTCTCTTTATTCTGTCTTGCCATGGTTATACCTCCTTATTGTCGCTTTGTCGCTTTGTCGCTTTGTCGCTTTTTTTTCCCAGTGCATTTTGTCCACCTGTTCTACCCATCCGTCGTTTCGCCACCGCAATACTATCCTCTGAATGGATTTGCGTGACAGGTCTCTGCGCTTCAGTGCCCCGAGGTCGTCGAGTGTGAACACGGGTGGCAGTTGGTCGAACACCGAGTGGTTGGCGCCATATCGCTGACACTCGCTTTGTGCGTCGATATACTCCTGCCTGAGCGTATTGCCGAATGCTTTCAGTTGCTCGTCAAGGCAGTATTGTGCCATCATCACGGCGAACTGAACGGAGGAGGGTCCCTCCTGAACCTTGGGATTCTCATTCTCCCTACAGTGGGGATTAAGGGGGGCTGAAAGCAGGTAGTGTATCACTCCGCAGCGGAAGCCTATCACGGCGGCAAGCTTACGGTAGGTGTCCTTCACGTGGTCTATGTCCTTGGCTGCCTCCACGCGTTTCTCTTCCACCCACTTTTCCATCGCCTTCCTGAGGCGTGGCGTGTCGATGAATCCCGTGATGCTTCTGAGCCTGGTGACAGCCTCCTGTATGCGCTCTTCTTCCATACTCGAACGCTTGCCGTATTTTGGCATCTTGGCAAACGAGGTGTCGGGCATTTCGCTCACCAGTATGCGGCTCGACAGGCCGTTCTCTATATTGTCCTGCTTGAAGCATTTCTTCATGGCTCCGTCGGTGCCCAGCATGGTCCAGTTGTAAGCCACGTTCACCATGCCCGATTCTGCCTGGTCGCTGTTATAGTCCTGTCCCCACTCACCACGGTCGAAAGCCATGCGATATATGTCATACTTTGATGACCACGAACCAGCGCCGTTGGTCTTGCGCAGTGTGTCGAGTTCTTCGCCGAAGGAGTAGAGGGTGTGGCCATGGGAGTTTTTCATGCGCTTGAGCAGGGTGGAACAGCTTACCGTCACGGGCACTGCCCTGATGAGCACCTTCGGGTCGTCGGGAGCCTTCTCGTTTGCCTTGCGTGCTTTCTTCTTCTCTTTCCACTCCTCCTCACGCTTGCGAGCCAGAGCGTCCTCCTCTTCCAGTTGGCGCTTCCACACGTCCACGGCATTCTTACACACCGATTTGCCTGATGCCTGCTCGCCTCGGATGATGGACATCAGCCCGAGGTGCTGTCTCGTTCCGTCGCAGTACTCTACCTCCACCTGGTCGGCATACGCAGCGGCGATGGGCATCACGGCGCACAACACGGGCATGTGCATTTTCACGGGCACTCCGATGAGCGACTCCTTCAGGCCGATAGGGAGTTTCTTCGACATTCGTCGGAGATGGTTCAAGGATTTCAAATCTTCGGCTGAAGCCTCAGGGTTCAAGTCGCTCGTTGCACTCGTTGGTTCAAGGTTCGCGTTAGCCAGCCTCTGACTTTGGGTAAACAGTTGTTCTTGGAACTTCAGCAGGCGCTGGTTGGGGTTGGTATAGTTCTTGTAGAAGTCCTTCACCAGCTGCTGTATGTTCCGGTCCTTCCAATGCTCGGGCATCATCTCAGCCAGGACAGCGTTTGCCTCATCCCTTGTCAGCAGTTGGGCAGCACCGCTCAGCAGTATCTTCACCGCCGTGTGCCTGCCTCCCTCGTTCACGAAGTCGCTCGGCTCCAGTCCCTTCTCCTTCATCACGCCCTTGGCAATGAAGCGAGTGCGTTCGTCAGCACCTTTTGAACCAGCACCGTCAAGGTCAGGGTTAAGGTTAAGGTTAAGGTTAGGGTTAACCTTCCTTCCATCCACATCCAGTCCGCGGTTGAGGTATGCCTCGCGTCGTTCATCTATCTCTTCGTCAGAGAGAGGGCGGAGCCACTGTGGCGAACGGTATATCTCCTCGTCCCTGCCAGTGAGGTATATGAAGCGCTCGGGCGTTATGCAGCTCTCGTCGTAGGGTATGCCTATCTCCTTACAAAAATCCTCCTGCGTCTCCTGTATCGTCCTGCCCACGGGCAGCCGGAGCCAGATGTGCAGTTTCCTGCGTGCCGAGTAAGCCATGCGCAGCACCATGTCATGCCATTCTGAGAGGTCGTCACTTATCACCTCCCTCACGCTCTCTGTCGCCTTCTCCACCAGTTGCTCATCATCCACGTCCACGCATGTCATAAATGTGAATGCCTCGGGTATGATGTCTTTCTGGGCGCGGTGGTTGTTGCGGAAGCGAGCATAGTGAGGACAGGCAAAGGGCAGGCGGTCTTTCAGCTTCCTATTGCCGCTGCGAATGTTTGTGATCATCTCCTTGAGCCAGCCTTCGGAGAGCAGGCTGTCCACCTGCTCCGAAGTCATAGGCTCTGCATACCCACGGTTATCCCTCTTAGGGTCTCCCGTATGTTGAGTGTTGATTGCTATCATCGTTGTTCTGTTGATCCTTTATTTAAAGAAACTCTGTCAGGAAATCACTCACTTCATACATGTCGCGCTCCAGAATGCTCGTTATGCGCTTCTTGCCGAGCGTCTTCGGCACGCTCTCGTATGTCTTGATGCGTTCTTTCGACTCCTTTACCCATCCGTGCTCCGTCCGCATTATTATGCGACCACGGTCGCCACACTTAGGAGCCTTCCTTTTCCATGCCCTGAATGTCAGTTTACCCGTCTCAGTGTCAATGCACACAGAGCCTTCCACATGCATGCCACGCTTTGCGGCCTTAAATACTTCACTGTCAATTTCTATTTTCTTAATCATTTTCTTGAGTTGATTTTAGCGAGAAGAAGCATCAGAGATTTTGGCGCCAACACTTTGAGCCCTTGGACTCTCAGTGCTCATATGAATCCTCCTCACTTCAACTCAGGGTTAGTTAATTGATTTTCCGTACGTCAGTCACCACGACGTCCTGAAAATAAGAGCCATTCGATTCGTGCGTCTGGAAGCGCATTGTCGCCACCACCAGAGAGCCTGCCTCAAACCTGCACTGCGCCAGGTTGCCAAACATAGCACCCACGAACTCGTCCTCATACTCGCCGCCCAGCTCCTTCAGCCTGATCATCGACTTCGCCAGCTTGCCGCTCTCCTGTTTCTTACTCGGCACCATGACGGGCTCCGTCTGTGCCATTACATTCAAAATTTTTGTTGTCATGATTTTTTTTCTTGCAACGCCTTTAGTGGTCGATTGCCGAGTGCAAAGTTAAGCACAAAAAAAAATCCGTAATACTACGGTTGTTACGCGTAATATTACGGACAAATCGGCAATTGCCTTATTATCAAACTATTCTGGCAAGTTTTTTCCTAAACTTTAATTCGGCTTCTGTATTAAGGCTCCTGTTGTAGTTGCTTCTCATGTTTTCAGGCTTTTTGCCCCACAAACCACCAAACACCTGCCAAAAATTTGCCATGCCCAGTTCCTCGCCCACCTTATGGGCTATCATGGCAAGTTGCCACTCTGTCACCTCCTCGGCTGGTTGCCAGTCGCCGGTCAGCAGCCGTTCCCTCACCAACTCTGCGAGCATGCCCTTCGCCCTGTTGCTCTCCAGCTCACGGGGCATAGCCGACCGCCTGGGCACCGACTCGCCCACATGCACCTCGCCAGCCTTGTCTATCGAGAGGTTCACCACCTCATTGTCGTGCACATCCACATACGAACCCTGCACGTAAACCGTATTGCCTGCCATACTCTTTTACTCCTTATCCTTATCGTTAATATTCACACTGCCGTTGTCGTGGATGTCATTGTAGTTGCCCTGCACATTCACCACCTTTCCCTCTGCCGCCTGTTCGTCGTCCAGGCTATCTATCGATGTCCTCAGGTCCTCGGGCAACATCAAACCGTTGGCATTGGCTATCTCCAGCGTTGCCGTCTTGGCAAAAGCACGCTTGTCGGCAGTCTTGCGCTTCGACCTGTTCACGTATGTGCGCAGCGCCTTCAGCACACTTTCCTCCGACGATTTCTTCGCCATTCCCGTCGTTAGCTTGTTCATCTCCACCAGTTTCATCTCCAGTTCAGCCTGCTGCTGCTTCTCGTCGCTCAACTGCTGCTGCAAGTCGCTGTTTTCCTCCTTCAGCAGGCTGTTCTCCTTCGCCAGCGAGTCAATAGCATCCAGCATCTGCAACCGCAAGTCCAACTGCCCAATCCGCTCCACCAGTTCGTCGCGCTCCCTTTCGAGCGCCTTTCGCGCATCATGCGCCATCTCTTCATAGTCCATATAGGGTCCTTCTTTCTCCTTTTTTTAGGTTAGTAATACGTCAAATTCCCCTCTGCAGCTTTGCCGCCAGGATTTGCAAAATTATAAAAAATCCTGCCAACTCACAACTTTTTGACAGGATAATTTTTCGCTTTAGCATTAGGGGAAGATATTATCTATTATCTCTTATCTATTGCAGCTTAAACGTTACAGGCAGAGTAAACTTTACCCTGCATTCTATACCATTTTGTTTGCCAGGAACCCACTTTGGCATACTACTGATAACTCTAATAGCTTCAGCATCCAATAAAGGGTCAACACTCCTTGATACCCTAACATTCGTAATCGTACCATCCTTCTCGATGATGCAGGTACATATCACCCTACCCTGTATTCCGTTCATTTCAGCCATCATTGGATATTTTATGTGAGATGCAAGAAACTGCATCAAAGCGCCCATACCACCAGGGAAAGAAGGCATCTGTTCTACAATATCAAATACTTTTTCTTCACTACTATGACCACCATCATTCAGACTGGAGCCGTAGCTTCTCGTACCAACAGACGAAACAGGCTGATGGCTTCCCCAATACCTATCGATAGCAGCCATTATTTCCTTTACTCTCTTCCAATAAAGAGCACTATTCTCCTTCTGTAGGTTTCTCACGCTACTACGAAAACCACTCCTCAACTCTGAAGGCACATAATAATATCCACAATGCTTCTCATTATATATAAAGGCAGTTTCATATAACTCATCATAGCTCAAAGCCTTGTAGGTCTGCACAGCATCATCCACCCTCACGTTCTTCGGATACTCCATGTTCAATTCAGCCTTTTCAGGCAGAATAAACTCATAATCCCCAGCAGTATCTTGTTGCCCCTTTCCCTGCTTACTCTGTCCCTGCACCGAAACCATGCAGAGCAATAGCGCCAGTATCGAAATAATCTTCTTCATATTTGGTTAGTGGTTGGTCTGATTCTTATTTTATTCTCCATATTTTGAAGCTATTTCTTTAAATATAATAGCCTTCTCCAAGAACCAATTATAGGCCTTTTGCCATTTCTCACGTTTCTTGGGATTGATATTGGTTGTTATGAAGACACGACATGCTTTCTTTGCTTCTCTCCATTCCACCTCACTATTCAACATTTTCGAGATTTCGTCTTTATATTTTTTGAACTGCTCAAACCGTTCTTTGTCATCATTGATGTAAATCTCTGCACCTATGCTTTGCTTCTGGGTATTGATAGTCAATCCTAAATGATAGGCAGAACTACCAATACTTAAATCATACCAATGTTGGGCAGAAGCCTTACGAGCACGAAAATGATGTTTAAACTCTTCATTATTACTCATAGCGTCATTAAAGCCTGTCCAGAACTCAAGTTTCAACAATTCAGTATCTGAAAGTCCATCTATTGTTTTCATCGTCTTTGACCAATCATTCGGTTTTTCAACGATGTTAAAACGTGGGGCTTTCATAGAATCACCAATCTGCCACAACTCTATCTCCAGTAGGAAAAAACAGATGTTGCTATCAGTATGTTGATTTAACCATTCTATAGCTTGACGATGCTCATCGCGTGCTCGCTTTACTACCCATATTATTATCTCTGCTCCTTTACCTGAGGCATAGGTAATTAGTTTACCAAGATGATCATGATTAGTGTCCTCCAATTGATTCTCTATGATAACACGCCTATTGGTACCAACCTCTTTTGCAAAGATATCCACATTGAAACTCCCAACAGACGATTCTCTTTCTTCCAATTCCAGTTCAAGATCTATTGCATCACTCAGCAACGCAAGATTATCTTCTTGCGCCAACCACTTCGTGAAATCATTAGCCTCATGATGCCATACAGACCTCAAATCGGTTATTCTTATCATCTTACCTAACTTATCCATATCTCGTATTATTTATAGTTAGACATCTTTCTCATTATTGTGAACCCCAAGCATCAGAGGTCATGTGCTTCTTTATATTTGAATATCCATGAAACACCTTTGTTGTCCCATCTTTAAAGATAAACTTCACGTTAGTTAGTCTTGTTTTATCTATAATATTCCTGTCGTCCCAGAAAATATCATCCCACGAATATCTTCCTCCCTCGCCTGGTTCAATCGGTCCAATACCTCTGACGGTTCTTGAAGAACGACCTATATCATCTCTTTGTACATCTCCAACAGCATTATAGTTTACCATTGTAAATTCCACGTACTTTACTGTCTTTGAGAAGCAATTATACACATCAAAGTACATACCGAATCGACTACTATATTCATTACTGTCATAATCATAACCTATTCCCGTTATAAATATTTGGTTCTTCTTTTTGTATGCAACATCCTTCCTATAATTATCAATAGCTGTTTTTAGTTCGCCTAACCAAATTTTTGTTTGTTCATCATCATAATCTGCAGCAACTATAAAACGTTGTTCTTTACCTTCCTCGCCTTTCATTTTTAGGAACTCAGCATTCTCAGAAGTAAATACCGTTTTTCTTTCCCAACTGTATCTGCCTTCTGTTGTAGTTGTTTTTGTGTCAAGAAATTCAAGCTTTTCAGGCTTAAAAAGAAGATTACCATAATGGTATCTTGCTACAAACTTTTCTTCTGCAGAATCATATGAGAATATAGCCAAGGTATCCCCTTTGTACACATTTATCGTTCTGTCACCGTCTTCGAAGGTTGCTTCATCCAATGCTTTTGCTAAACGAATCTTGGAGTTTTCGATAGAGTCGGCAATTTCCTTCTCACGTTTCTCCTTTGCCAAGCGAGCATTATACTTATCAATATAAGGTTGGATATCGTCCTTCTTAATAAAGAAATCGTCCTTGTTATTTTCAAAAAACTTGCTTGTAACTTTGAATTTCTCAAGAGGAATAGCTCCATTATACTCACACATGTAGTACAATGCGCCATCATCTGAAATCTCCAATCCTCTCCATTCTATGTGTGAAAGGTCATCATATTCTACAGTAGCTCTTGTGGAATGCACTTGGCTATAATTCTTAAAATTCAAATAAACATAATCGTTTCGGTATGAGTCATACTTCTCTTGCCAATATGTTTTGGATATAAATGAAGATAAATACAAAGGTGCATCATCTTCTTTCAACAAGATGGTTTCTCCCGAACCTTTCAAGACAATATATGTATTCTTTTTAAAGTTGTATATATCATTCTCAACGGCATACACTTTCCCTACTATTGACGTGGCAAAGTTCTTTATTTTTTTGATAGGTTTTACTTTCCCGTCAACCATTGTGTAAGCCACATTTAAAGCAGAATTGTCTTTTAGGTAAACGTCCTTACCTCTGGTTTGGATGACATTAGAAAATCTATCTTCCTGCGCAAAGAGTGAAGATGTGCAAGAAAGTAGTAACAATATAACAAAAAGATTTCTCATAGGGCTATTATTGATAAATGGATAAGTTATTAGTCTATTCTATAACATTCTATTTTAGTTTTAGTTATTCTCCCTCATCCCTATCCTCAGCAAACTTCTCTATATCAAGAAGTTTGATTGTCATATTTTTATTAACTGTTGTTGCAGTCGGATTTAGCGTTTCTACGGAATAATCACATATTGATATACTTTACTGGATTGGCTGAGCGACCATAGTATTCTTTCACGCTTTTACCAATGTAGTCGCTTTGGCAATCCTCTTCGCCTACAAACTCGCATCGACCTGCATGTTTAGGATTGTCAGTGATTTTCCATTTCTCAGGCAGATAGACAGTCTTTACCACTCCGTCAACAATAGCCAACACATGAGTAGCCTTAGAAGCCCTGCTTAGAGTAGCTTTCCAATATTTGCGTGTCATTTCATAAAGGTTTTCACGTTTTACCTTTCCTACCTTTACACACATTATTCTGTCTTGAGGTTTAGGGATTAGCCTTTCTGTTTTATAGGTTTTATCTTCATTCATAATTTGTTCGTCTGCTATAAAGGGTAGAGCCACTATATGTAGATTGTATTTAGCCATGAGGGCCGGATAAATGACGGTTTGTTAGTGTATGTTTTCAGGTATTCATTCTCTCTTCATACGATTTGCAAAGTTATAAAAAATCCTGTCAACTCACAACTTTTTGACAGGATAATTTTTCACTTTAACATTACATTGACTTTCTTTAGCCGCTCTTCGTATTCGCTCCTAATAGAGATATTCTCTATCTCCTCACGTCGAGCCTTGCTCAGGTTCAGGAAATCATTCTCAATCTCAAGTCCCAGATAACTTCTGTCGAGCAGATTGGCAGCTATACCCGTTGTGCTACTGCCTGCGAAGGGGTCAAGTATCCATGCACCCTCCTTGGTGCTTGCCTGGATAATGCGAGCAAGCAGGGGAAGAGGCTTTTGAGTTGGGTGCTTGCCACATGACTTTTCCCATCTACCTATGGCTGGCAGTCGCCAAACGTCAGTCATCTGTTTGTCACCATTCAGCTGCTTCATCAGTTCGTAGTTGTAGTAGTGAGGCACTTTGGCTGATTTTCTTGCCCATATCACGAACTCCGTTGAATAGGTAAAATATCGGCAAGTAATGTTTGGAGGCGGATTAGTCTTCGCCCAGGTTATCACGTTGAGTATCTTGAAGCCGAGCTTCAGCAGTTGCTGTTGCACACTGAAGATATTATGATGGGTGCCTGAAATCCATATCGTGGCATCGTCCTTCATGTGGTCTCGGCAAGCGCTGAGCCACCTGAAGTTGAACCTATCCATCGCCTCAGGAGTAGTAGGCTTATCCCATTCACCCTTGTTCACGCATACCACCTTTCCGTTTTGGCATGATATGCCACCGCCTGAAAGGAAATAAGGTGGGTCGGCAAACACCATATCAAAGCCGAACTTGAACTTTGATAGAGTGTCAACACAGTCGCCTTTGACCAGCGTAAAGTCGTTGTTGGGAGATTTGTAGAAGAGTTTAGGTTCAAGATTACGATAACGATAACGCACCGCCTCCTCTGCTTTTTTAGCAGAAGACGCTTTAACATGCTCTGTGCGAGACAATGTTTCGGTTATCGTTACTCTGAAATCCATTGCAGCCTTTAATTCGGCTGCAAAAGTAAGATCATTTTTTCAAAAAAATGGGATTAGATCATTCTTTAATATTTGTGATCAAAAATGATCATTTCAACGTATCTTACGATAGTTACCATTACCCTTAAACGTAATAAATCCCTTATCACGCAAGAACTGCAGTTGCTGACGTATCTTTGCATCGACGTTATTGTTATCAGGGTGTTTACGTTGCAGTTCAGCAATGAAAGCATAAACATCATCTGTACAGAAATTGTCAGTCGGTATTCTGTCTATGCACTTCAATACGTCAAGCATCCAGCCTCTCGTCTCCAGTCTCGATGTTTGCAGTGAAAGCGAACGCTGGTAGAGGTCTATGACGTGCGACTTGTCTTCCTGCTTGCTGTTGCGAATAATGAAAATCCTGCCACTCTCAGGTATGTTGCCAATTTCAATGTTGCACCCAACCCAACCAGCACGTCTGGCAGAGTCAGCCAGAGGTTTTCTTTTCTCAATAATGCTGGGAGTGAAAAAGAAGTTGGGGATAATCATAAGGTTGTTCACCTGCCAATCAGCGTATGTCATAACAAACAGATGAGGATTCCTCAGCGATGTGATGCGGTCAATCATGGTAGCGTAAGCCCCGTCTGCAATCTTTTGGCTCACTTTAGCAGTCTTGCTCTCCTTGCTTTTGAGTTCAAAATCTGACTTGCAATCGTCACAAAAGAAATCAGCCACAGGCTTGTTAGCCTCATAGTGACCTAACACAGGAGCACCACATATAGGGCAAAACATATTCCTTGCCATCCAATCCTCCGTCACCACGCGCGAAATCTGCGAACCACTGTGGTAGCCCTCTGCCAGCTGTGGATTAAATTGCAAGTTCATCATTAGTTCTGCGTATTTCTCCAGTTCTCTATTTCAAGACCTTCAATGCGCTCAAAATGTTTTTCATTTGATGTTACCAAAGTCATGCCATAATGCTTTGCCGTTGCCCCAATTAGTAAATCAAACTGGTCAATGCGTAAGCCTCTATGCTCAAGACTATAGCGTATTTCACCATATTCACGAAAAGAAGGATAAGCAGGAAGCACCTTGAATAAACGCTGAACATGCTTTATATCCTCCAACTTATTCTTTTTTTGCTCAGACTTTGCTAAACCAAAGTATAGCTCAGCTAAAGTAATCTCTGAAATGTAGCAGTTCTTAGTACCGACTTTCAGAAGGGTCTCGCGCACCTTACCTTCATTTCGAAACATGGAGATACAAACGCACGTGTCAAGGAGATATTTTTTCATCTTTTTTACTACCAGTCTTCCACAGTCCTTGTACTTACCACATTTTCACTACGAAGCATATCAGCATACTCCTCCGTACTCATTCCTTCTCCCCAGTCAGAGGAAAAATGAGCGAAGATGGTTTCCGTTTCCTTTTTTGGTGTGACAGCATCCTTCATTGATTTAGCCAGTTTCGTTATTAAATCAATTTTCACTTCCCTTGGCAGTGTACCAAGCATATCCATATATATGTCACTTACGTTTATTGTTCCTACCATAATGCTTTATCTTTGTTTCCTGCAAAATTAAGAAGTTTTTTTTTATCCTCCAAATTTTCCTTGTAAAATTTACATTTTATCAAAGTCAGCTGGTAATAATCTCTCCAGTTGTTCGATGAGCTGACCCTTGCCGCCAACCCACTTGATAAAAGGTTTTGCCTTAGCCATAATCTTTAAATTTCTCTACAAAGGTACAAATTTTTGATTAAGCGAGCAAGAAAGTAATGAATTTCTTTTTCGAGCGTGAAAGATTTATCTAAAAATATAGAGCAAACTACAAAATAAATATTGTTTTACATTCAAACTATTGTCTTGGCAATATATTTCTCGATATTCTCCGAATGCAAGTAGATACAGTCTGGTGACAAAGCGACAAAGCGACAAAGCGACATTAAGGACTATCCAACATACAAAACAGGGGTTGCATACTATGGTTTATATCATATATATGATATAAAAATAATATTATTACAAATTGTAAGAAATACACCATTTTTTTAAAATAATGTCACACCCCACCCACACACACCTTATTGTCGCTTTGTCGCTTTGTCACTTTGTCGCTTTGTCGCCTGAAATGTTAAAAACCCCGTCGCGATTTTGGGGAATTGACAATTGACAATTGATAATTGACAATTTTCCATATTTGTGCATTTTTGACTGTAATATATTGTAACACAATTGGTTGCTTGTTTAAGCAAAGAAGCGTGTATTTTCGTGCCTTCCGGCACTGCCGGATGTACCTTCTGGCATAGCGAGAAGTCCATTCCGACACTGCCAGAAGCGCCCTCTGGCATAGCCTCAAAAAAGTGGGCGTATAGGAGTGTTAAATACCCCGTTTTACTTGCATATATTAAGTTAATGTAGTACCTTTGTATATGGAAATCAGAACAATGCGCGCAGTGCTGACTACTCCACAAAACAACAACACAAACAAAATTTTCATTTTTTAAATCAATCAAAGTTATGGCAATTCTTATCAACGTCCTTCAGGACAAACGCAAGAACTCAAACAAACTGTGGTACGGTCGTGCCATCACCCCTAAGACTATCGACACCGCGCAGCTGGCGAAGCGCATACAGGCCAACGTCTCTGTAAAGGAGTCAGACGTCATGGCAGTGCTCATAGAGCTCGCCGAGGTGATGCAGATAGAGCTTCAGAACGGCAACAAGGTACAGCTCGACCGCTTCGGGTACTTCTGGTACGGCATCAAGTCAAGTGGCTCGCTCACTGGCGAGGAGTGGAACGTACCGGAGAACCTCAAGAGCTTCCACATCAACTTCGTGCTCTTCAACAAGCGCAACTCCGCCGGTCAGGTAACCAGCAAGTCGTTTGGCGCGACGGATCTGCACGGCGAGGTGTATATGGTCAACAACGTGCTCAAGTCGTCCCTCAAGTCAAAGGAGGAGGAAGGAGAGTAATTTTCAGTTCACAGTTCACAGTTCACAGTTCACAGTTAGGAGTCGCTCTTGTCAGAGCGAGAAATCTCACAAATCGATCCAAATCAAACAAATAAAATAAAAGACAACATTGGACAACGTTTTCGATTTGAAAGATTTGAAAAGATTTGATGGATTTCTTGCCCAAAGGGCAACTCTAAAGAAAAGAAAGGAGGTAAACTATGTCTGAAGAAGCTAAAAAGAACTGGAGCGTTATCATCAACGCTATCCTCACTGCAATCTGCACGATACTGACAACCACCAGTTGCGTATCACATCTGTAAAACAAAAGGCGATTTTCGATTTGTCATAGTTAAGCCGTGTAATCAAAGGCTCTCAAACTGATAAGAGAGAAACTGATTACACGGCTGATTTTGTATGCATGTTCCATTTATCTGCGATACATGATGCACCCTACATATTCTACCTATTGTGCGAGCCATAGGCGATGCGGCGCGCCTGGAAGGTGGCGGCACGGCTCTCGGAGGCGGGGGAGAGTTTGCCAGTGAGGTATTTCTCCATGATGAGTCCGCCGATGGGAACGCCGTACTCGGCTCCGAAGCCGCCATTCTCGACATATACGGCGACGGCAATCTTGGGATGGTCCATAGGGGCGAAGCCCATGAAGACGGAGTGGTCCTGCCCACGGTTTTGGGCTGTACCGGTCTTGCCACAGACAGCAAAGGGCAGTGCGCTGAGGGCATGGCAGGTGCCCTTGAGGACTGAGGAGCGCATGCCTGCCACTACCCAGTCGTATGCCTCGCGCGACGCCATGGTATAGTGGCGCGAGGTAAAGGTGGTGTCGAGGGGTTCGCCCTCTACTCTCTTGACGACATGGGGCACGTGGTAGTAGCCACGATTGGCGATGGTGGCGCCGAGATTGGCTATCTGCAGAGGGGTGAGGTTGACCTCGCCCTGACCGATGGAGATGGATATGATGGTGAGGCCATTCCACGAGCCTTTGTAGGCATGGTCATAGTAGTCGCCATTGGGTATGAGACCGCGCTTCTCGCCTGGCAGGTCGATGCCCGTCTTATAGCCGAAGCCCATGGAGACCATGTAGTCGCGCCAGCGGTTCATGGCATTGAGGGGGGAGCCGTACTTCTGACGGTTGCCTATCATATAGTAGAGGCCCCAGCAGAAGTAGCCGTTGCACGAGGTGGAGAGGGCATCGACGAGGGCAAGGGGGGAGCCATGGCCGTGACAGCCTACGTGGAGTCCGCGGAAGGAGAAGCCGTGGTAGCACGAGAACATGGTGGTGGGGGTGATGATGCCCTCGGTGAGGTAGGTCAATGCCTGGGTGGTCTTGAAGGTGGAGCCAGGGGGGTACTGTCCCATGATGGAGCGGTTGAGGAGGGGCTTCCATACGTTGCGCTGCAGGGCGAGATGGTTCTTGCCTCGCTTGCGACCCGTCATGATGCGTGGGTCGTAGGTGGGTGATGATACCATGCAGAGGACCTCGCCGGTGGAGGGTTCGATGGCGACGATGCTGCCTATCTTGCCTTCCATGAGGCGCTCGCCGAGTGCCTGGAGCTCGATGTCGATGGCGAGGGTGAGATTCTTGCCTGCCACGGGGCGACGGTCGTACTTGCCATTCTGATAGCGTCCCTGCACCCTGCCGTGGGCATCGCGGAGGAGTATCTGTATGCCCTTCTCACCACGTAGCTGCTTCTCGTAGGAACGCTCTACGCCGAGTTTGCCGATGTAGTCGCCCTGCTGGTAGTAGTCATCCTCCTCGATATCGCCCTGTGACACCTCAGCGACATCGCCAAGGACATGGGCGGCATAGGGGTACTGGTACTGGCGTATGGTGCGGCGCTGTATATAGAAGCCTGGGAAGCGGAACATCTTCTCGCGAAAGACGGCGAAGTCATGCTCATCGAGCTGCGTCATGAAGATCTGCTGGGTATAGCGTGAATAGCCTGGATTCCTGTTGCGGTCCTTGATGATATTCATGCGCTCAATGAACTGCTCCTTGGTGATGCCGAGGGTCTGACAGAGGTCGAGGGTGTCGAGGTGGTCCTTTGCCTCGTTCATGACGACCATGATGTCGTAGGAGGGCTGGTTATAGACGAGTAGCTTGCCATTGCGGTCGTACATAGCACCGCGGGCGGGGTACTCTATCTTCTTGAGAAAGGCATTGGAGTCGGCGCTCTTGCGGAAGTCGTCGCTGAGTATCTGCAGCGTGAAGAGACGCACGATATATACGAGCACTATAACAAGTGTTATACCGCCGATGATGTATCGTCTGTCTGTGTAGTCACGGGGGGAGGTCAAGAGCGTATGGTCTCTGTTGAGATGATTAGGATAAGGGTAAGGAGCAGGCTACCTGCTGTGCAGAGGAGCCAGTGCTGCCAGTGGGCAAAGGAGAAGGCGTCGAGGGTGAAGATAGCGACGCAATATATGAACAGCAGGATAAGGGCATAGCTGAGGTAACGTACGAAGCCCATGTGGTGGAGCGTGGGGAGGTAGTTGTCAGGGTCCTCATTGCGCAGGTACATGGATAGTACATAGGGCTGGAGGAATGCCACGAGGGTCATAGAACAGGTGGCAAGGCCTGGCGTATTGGCAAAGATGTCGATGGCGAGTCCGAGAAGGAATGACATGAGCATGCAGGGTATGCGGCCGACATCACGAGGCATGCGAAGTACGAAATAGACATACACCAAGGGAGTGGCCACACCAAAGAGATGTATGCGGCCAAAGATAAACGCCTGGAGGAGCGTAAGAACGATTATGTATATTGCGTAACGCAAGGTTCTTTTTTTAAGAAGTTAGAGAAGTTAGAGAAGTTAACGCGGCTTAGCCGCTTAGAAGTTAAAGACAATACGATAGTCCTCAGGGGACAGTTTTCGTAGGTGTGAAAGCACCGTATCGTAGCAATCTCCGATTGCGTATCGTAGGAGCTTTAGCTCCGTTTCGTAGCCGAAGGCGTTTCGTAGTCACGAAGTGACGTTTCGTACGAAGTGAAGCGCCGCTTCACTGAGTTGTTGTCGTATTGCGCAGGGAGTCCTGTGCGGCACGGAGCACGTCGAGACGCTCTCGCATGGGGGCATCGTCGATGACGCAGACGTCACGCAGACGGGCGAAATCGGTGTATAGCTGCACCTGCAGACGATAGGATAGTCCGTCGGGGGAGTTGAGCACGTGGGTGATCTTACCCACGCCGATGCCTGGTGGGAAGACGGAGGAGTAGCCCGAGGTGACGACGCGCTCGTAGAGATGGAAATGAGCATGGCGCGGTATGTCATCGACATACGCCATATTGCTCGCCGTGCCGTCCCATCGGAGGGTGCCGAAGTATCCGCGGCGCTGTATGGCGCAACTGATATTGGACTTGGAGGAAAGGACGGGTATGACGACAGAGTAGTGAGCGCTGGTGAGATATACTATGCCCACGATGCCCTTGCCACTTATGACGCCCATGTCACGGTGTATGCCATCGGCCTCACCACGGTCGATGGTAATGAAGTTGTCGCGCTCGCTGACGCTGTTGTGCACGACCTTGGCAGGGATGAGTTTGTAACCTTGTAACACGGAAGAAGCAGAAAGGGCTCTGTAGAGAGAGTCTCCTTTCTGCTCGTCGAGTTTGTCGTATAATTGCTGCACCTCATGCTCGAGGTAGGCATTGCGAAGGGTTAGCTCCTCATTGAGTGCCTGCATGTGGAAATACTGATGCAGGCGTGACTCCATGTCATACACACTGGCGACTACCGCATTGGCACTTGATGCCCATGCTGCACTCTGATAACTATTGTGCTGAAAGAGCAACGTGAGGCCTATCACCTCAAGCAGGAGGCAGACAAACCAGTGTGAGTATGTGCGTATGAAGTCGAGGAGATTGCGCATTATACCAGTTCACAGTGCACAGTGCATAGTTCACAGTTACCAGTTATCAGTGCACAGTGCACAGTTATAGCCAATTCGTTATCTCATGAGGAATGAGAACTTGTCGATATTCTTCAGGGCGATGCCTGCGCCCTTTGCCACGCTAAGGAGTGGTTCCTCGGCAATATGGAATGGTATGCCGATCTTGTTCTCCAGACGTGTGTCAAGGCCACGCAGATTAGCACCGCCGCCAGTGAGCCAGATGCCATTCTTTACGATGTCGGCATAGAGCTCTGGTGGGGTATTTTCGAGTGCCTGCATGATGGCGCTCTCTATCTTGGCTACGGTCTTGTCGATACAGTGAGCTATCTCCTGATAGCATACGGTGACCTCCATAGGGAGTGCCGTGATGCGGTTAGGACCATGGATGAGGTAGTCATCGGGTGCCTCGCTATCGGGGAGCTCGGCAAGGGCAGAACCTACGTGTATCTTGATGCGCTCTGCCATGCGCTCGCTGACACGCACATTGTGCTGGCGTGACATATACTCCTGGATGTCGGCAGTGAGTTCGTCACCTGCCACACGGATAGACTGGTTGCACACGATGCCACCGAGTGATATGACAGCTATCTCGGTAGAGCCACCACCGATATCGACAATCATGTTGCCCTCTGGAGCCTCTACGTCGATGCCTATGCCTACGGCAGCTGCCATGGGTTCGAAGATGAGATATACGTCACGTCCGTCGGCATGCTCGGCAGAGTCGCGCACAGCACGCAGCTCCACCTCGGTAGAACCTGATGGTACGCCGATGACCATACGCAGTGAGGGTGAGAAGAGATGACGACCTGTATGTACCATCTTGATGAGTCCGCGCATCATCATCTCGCAAGCTGAGAAGTCGGCGATGACGCCGTCACGCAGTGGACGCACGGTCTTGATGCGGTCATTGGTCTTCTCGTACATGCTCTTGGCACGCTCACCAACGGCTATCATCTGATTAGTATCGCGATCGATCGCTACGACGGAGGGTTGGTCAACGACAATCTTATCACCCTGGATGATGATAGTATTGGCGGTACCAAGGTCCATCGCTATTTCTTGAACGAAAGAAAAAAAGCCCATTTATTTTTTAGAAGTTAAAGGAGTTAAAGGAGTTAGAGAAGTTAAAGGAGTTAAAGGAGTTAAAGGAGTTAGAGAAGTTAAAGGAGTTAAAGACAATAGTGAGTGCCTCAACTGTCAACTTGTGAACTGTGAACTCTTAACTGTGAACTGTGCACTGTGAACTGTGCACTGAAATCATCCCTTGAACCAAGCGTGGATGGCGGTGTCGTAATGGCTTGACACGCCGAAGGCACGGGTAGCGAACATGCGACGGTCCTCGATGTCGGTCTCGGCACCCTTCTTGTTGAGAATGTCAAGGAGCACGCCATACTCTGCCTTGGAAGGAACGATGACAACATCCTTGAAATTCTTGGCGCCAGCACGGATGAGAGATATACCACCGATGTCAATCTTCTCGATGATGTCGGCCTCGGAAGCACCACTGGCAACGGTCTGCTCAAAGGGATAGAGGTCAACGATGACGAGGTCTATCTCTGGGATATCGTACTTTGCCATCTGGTCGAGGTCATCCTGCAACTCACGACGGCCCAGTATGCCACCGAAAATTTTGGGATGGAGGGTCTTGACCCTACCGCCAAGGATAGATGGGTAGGTGGTGACATTCTCTACTGCCTCACACTCATAACCCAGTGACTCGATAAACTTCTGCGTACCGCCTGTAGAGAGAAATTTCACACCCTCCGCATTGAGCTTCGCAAGCAACTCGTCAAGACCGTCCTTGTGGAAAACGCTAACAAGAGCCGTCTTAATTTTCTTCGTTTCTGCCATTTTTTTTAATATATTTTACTATGATTCCTATTGTCGTATCCTTGCTACAAAAAAGAAAAAAGGGGCTAATCCCCAATTTACGAGTGCAAAATTACTAAAAATCTCGCTATCAACAAAATTTTCACACATTTTATTATGTGTATGCACACAAAAGTTAACCTATTTATTGCTCATTCTACATAAAATGAGTAACTTTGCAAACACTTATTGACTAAAACCCACCTGAAAATGATACACTTACCACGAATTGTCACAAGGGTCATCGTGGCGCTCACGACAATAATGACATCGGCCGTGCCTGCCTTAGCACAACAGAAAGGCAAGGCATCATACTACTCGAAAAGAGCCAACGGAGCACGTACCAGCAGCGGCATACGACTCAACAACGACTCACTGGTGTGCGCGCATAAGACACACCCCTTTGGCACCAAACTGCTCGTCAAGAATCCCGCTAACGGAAAAGAGGTAGTGGTGACAGTGATAGACAGAGGACCTCACATCAGGGGACGCATAATAGACCTGTCGCACGAAGCAGCACGAAGACTCGGCATACTGGCAGCAGGGGTGGCTATGGTGGAGGTAAGCCTCTACTCCGAAAAACCTGTGCCACTACAACCGGAACCTTACGAGGCGCCTGAGATAGACCTCGAACTGCCCGCCAACGGCGTGGGAGGCATGACACCTGACTGGCAGAAAGATCGCCAGGAACAAAAGACAACGCAGAATAACAAATGACAGAATATACTGACGAGGAACTCGCACAGATACTCGACAAAGACATATTTCATCTCATATCCGAGACGGCTGACGAACTCGGGATGGAGTGCTACGTCGTGGGCGGATACGTCCGCGACATTTTTCTCGATGCACCATCGGACGACATCGACTGCGTGGTGGTGGGAAATCAGTTCACAGTGCACAGTGCACAGTTCACAGTTGACGATAGTGTTAAGCCGGGTATAGCAGTGGCGAAGCTGCTGAAGAAAAAACTGGGCAGAAGGGCCACGCTCTCGGTATTCAAAAACTTCGGCACGGCGCAGGTGAAGGTCAGTTCACAGTGCATAGTTCTTGGACGAGCCAAGCGTAGGCCTACGGCCGTCCGATTACACAGTGCACAGTTAGGGCAAAGCGAGCAGTCCATTGAGGTGGAATTTGTGGGTGCCAGGAGGGAGAGTTACCAGCGCGACTCACGCAAACCTATAGTGGAGGATGGCACACTGGAGGACGATCAGAACCGCAGGGACTTCACCATCAACGCTATGGCGATATGCCTCAACAAGGCACGCTTTGGCGAACTCGTTGACCCCTTCGGCGGACTTGACGACCTGTGGGACGGCATCATACGCACACCACTCGACCCTGACATAACATTCTCCGACGACCCATTGAGGATGCTCAGGTGCATAAGGTTTGCCACACGACTCAACTTCCAGATAGAGGACGAGACATTTGAGGCTCTGGAGCGCAATGCCGAACGAATAAGGATAATATCAGCTGAACGCATCAATGAAGAGTTGAACAAGATACTGATGACGAAGACGCCATCGCGAGGCTTCGTGGACCTGCAACGCTGCGGACTGCTGCAGATAATAATGCCGGAGTTGGCCGTCATGGACATGGTAGAGGCACGCAACGGCAAGGCACACAAGAACAACTTCTATCACACGCTCGAGGTACTCGACAATGTGGCGAAAGCTAATGGAGACCTGTGGCTACGATGGGCTGCCCTACTCCACGACATCGGCAAACCGAAGTCAAAACGCTGGGACAACCAACAGGGGTGGACCTTTCACTCACACAACTACATAGGGGCAAAGATGGTACCAGGGATATTCCGCAAGCTGAAACTGCCCATGGACCAGAAGATGAAGTACGTGCAGAAGCTCGTGGAACTGCACATGCGCCCTATAGCCATAGCCGACAACGAGGTGACTGATAGTGCCGTAAGACGATTGGTAAACGATGCTGGTGATGACATAGATGACCTCATGGTGCTATGCGAAGCGGATATCACATCGAAGAACCAGGTAAGGAAACAACGTTTTCGCGATAACTACACCCTGGTACGCGAGAAGATAGAGGACCTCAAGGAACGAGACTACAAACGACTGCTACAGCCCGTCATCGACGGCAACGAGATAATGCAGCTCTTCAACCTCAAACCATGCCGAGAGGTAGGCGAACTGAAACAATACCTCAAAGACGCAGTACTTGACGGCACTACTCCCAATGAGCGTGAGCCCCTCATGCTACTGCTCAAAGAGAAAGCACGGGAAATGGGAATATAAAAAAAGCATCCTGACCAGTTGGTCAAGATGCTTTTATCGTTATGAGACCTCACGAGGAAGTCTCTCAGTGGCTATCATGTTTGCCTTACTCAGCCTTTGCCTCTTCAGCTGCTGGAGCCTCCTCTGCTGGAGCCTCTGCAACTTCCTCAGCCTTTACCTCCTCTGCTACAGGAGCTTCCTCTGCTACAGGAGCAGCAGCCTTCTTGCCTGCACGGCGAGTCTTCTTAGCAGCCTTAGGAGTCTTAGCCATAGCCTCGTCGAAGTCAACGAGTTCGATGAAGCAAACCTCTGCTGCGTCACCCTGACGTGTGCCGAGCTTGATGATACGTGTGTATCCACCTGGACGGTTGCCCACCTTCTCGGATACTACAGAGAAGAGTTCCTTGATAGCAAACTTGTCCTGGAGGTAAGAGAAAACTACACGACGGTTGTTGGTAGTATCCTCCTTGGCACGTGTGATGAGTGGCTCAACGTACTTCTTGAGTGCCTTGGCCTTGGCTACGGTCGTAGTGATTCTTTTGTGCATGATCAGCGACACTGCCATGTTAGCAAGCATGGCGCTGCGGTGAGATGCAGTACGACCGAGATGGTTGAATTTCTTGTTATGTCTCATTTGAGTTTTTAATGTTTGTAACCAAAACGAGCGCGAGGCTTAGTCCTGGTTAAGTTTGAATTTTGAAATGTCAGTTCCAAACGACAGATTCAGACTCTCGAGCAAATCATCAAGCTCTGAAAGCGATTTCTTACCAAAGTTGCGGAACTTGAGAAGGTCAGTCTTGTTGTACTGAACGAGGTCGCCGAGGGTGTCAACATCAGCTGCCTTGAGGCAGTTGAGAGCACGAACGGAGAGGTTCATGTCAACGAGACGTGTCTTCAAGAGTTGACGCATGTGGAGTATTTCCTCGTCAAACTCCTGGTTGACGTCAAGACCTGTATCCTCCAACTGTATCTTCTCATCAGAGAAGAGCATGAAGTGGTAGATAAGTATCTTGGCTGCCTCCTTGAGAGCATCCTTTGGGTGTATGGAACCATCCGTAGTGATTTCAAGTATGAGCTTATCGTAGTCGGTCTTCTGCTCGACACGTGTAGGCTCTACAGAGAACTTCACGTTACGGATAGGGGTGTAGATAGAATCGATGGCTATTGTAGTGACATCAGTGCAGAACTCACGGTTCTCATCAGCAGGCACGTAACCACGTCCCTTGTTGATGGTGAGAGTAATCTGCATTGAAGCCTTTGAGTCTAAACGACAAATCACCAATTCGGGGTTTAACACTTCAAATCCAGTAAGATACTTGTTGATATCACCAGCCTTGAACTCTGTGCAGTTCTCTACCGTGATAGTAACTTTCTCATTCTCGAATTCTTCTACTAACTGCTTGAATCTTACTTGCTTCAAATTCAAGATGATGTTTGTCACATCTTCCTTCACACCAGGAACAGAAGAGAACTCCTGCTCTACGCCCTCAATACGCACGGTATTGATAGCAAAGCCCTCGAGCGAAGAAAGAAGGATGCGGCGCAGGGAGTTACCAATGGTAACACCGAAGCCTGGCTCCAGCGGACGAAATTCGAACTTGCCGAACTTGTCTGTTGACTCCAGCATCACGACCTTTTCGGGTTTTTGAAATGCTAATATCGCCATTAATTTAATGATTATTTAGAGTACAACTCAACGATTAACTGCTCTTTGATATTCTCAGGGATATCCTCACGCTCTGGGCGGTGTAGGAACTTACCACTCTTAGTAGTGCTGTCCCACTCTATCCATGGATACTTGCTGTGATTGAATCCTGCCAATGCGTCCTCAATAACCTCGAGTGACTTAGACTTCTCGCGTACTGCGATAATCATACCTGGCTTAACCTGGAAAGAAGGGATGTTCACCACATTGCCATCAACAGTGATGTGCTTGTGACCAACGAGCTGGCGTGCTGCACGACGTGTAGGTGCTATACCGAGACGGAACACTACGTTGTCGAGACGGCTCTCCAGAAGCTGAAGGAGGTTGACACCCTTGATGCCATCCATCTTGGCTGCCTTCTCAAAGAGGTTACGGAACTGGCGCTCAAGTACACCGTATGTGTACTTAGCTTTCTGCTTCTCTGCCAACATGACACCATACTCAGAAGTCTTGCGACGACGACTATTGCCATGCTGTCCAGGCGCGAAGTTACGCTTAGACAAAACTTTTTCCTTACCGAGGACGGCTTCACCGAACCTACGGTCGATTCTTGATTTCGGACCTGTGTATCTAGCCATAATTTAATAAAAAATAATTTTCTTTGTCGTTATTACGAAATACCGTTATTACGAAATGTCGATATGTCGGAATTACGATATAGTAATAATGTTATTATACGCGACGACGCTTTGGAGGACGGCAGCCATTGTGTGGCAATGGTGTAACGTCAACGATTTCCATTACCTCGATACCGCTGTTGTGACATGCGCGGATAGCGCTCTCACGACCGTTGCCTGGACCCTTAACGTATGCCTTCACCTTGCGCAGACCAAGGTCATAAGCTACCTTGGCGCAATCCTCTGCTGCCATCTGTGCTGCGTAGGGAGTGTTCTTCTTAGAACCACGGAAGCCCATCTTACCAGCTGATGACCAAGAAATCACCTGACCCTCAGAGTTGGCAAGGCTTACGATGATGTTGTTGAAAGAACTATGAACATGAAGCTGACCGATAGCGTCAACCTTTACGTTTCTCTTCTTATTTGTTGCTACTTTCTTTGCCATTGTCTTAAAAACTTTAAACTTTAAACCTTAAACTTTAAACTTTACTTTGTGGCCTTCTTCTTGTTAGCAACAGTCTTCTTCTTACCCTTACGTGTGCGGGCATTGTTCTTGGTGCTCTGACCACGAACAGGAAGACCATTACGATGACGTACACCACGATAGCAACCAATATCCATCAGGCGCTTGATGTTCAACTGGATCTCAGAACGGAGATCACCTTCTACTTTGAATTCAGCACCGATAATTTCGCGGATCTTGGCAGCCTCATCGTCAGTCCAATCGCACACCTTCGTGTCGCGGCTAACACCGGCTTTATCCAATATCTTTGCTGAACTACTTCGACCTATACCATAGATGTAGGTCAATGCGATTTCGCCACGCTTATTCTGGGGCAAATCTACTCCAACAATTCTTATTGCCATAATTGTTTGTTAATGATAAAAACTTGTTAATTAACTAATTGTCAAAATTTTTGGAGGTGCAAAGGTACACAATTTCCTTAACACCCCAAAGTTTTTTAACATTTAGATGCCAACATTTAACTTTTAATAATTTTTAACCCTGACGAAGCTTGAACTTAGGGTTTTTCTTGTTGATTACGAAAAGGCGACCCTTACGACGTACGATAACACAGTCTGGAGTACGCTTCTTCAATGATGCTCTTGTCTTCATCTTTTGTTGCTATTTATATATATAAATGTGTAGTTGCTTTACTTGTAACGGAAACTGATACGTCCCTTGGTGAGATCGTACGGACTCATCTCGACCTTTACCTTGTCTCCAGGAAGAATCTTTATATAGTGCATACGCATCTTGCCTGAGATGTGTGCTATTATCTGCACGCCATTCTCGAGCTCTACCCTAAACATGGCATTGCTCAATGCCTCGATGATTGTTCCGTCCTGTTCTATAGCAGACTGCTTTGCCATAAATGCTTTGCTTTGTTTCTTTTTTTTTGTGGTTAAGTATCTTATATCTTTACTATGCTTTCTATCTCGTCAAACGAAGAGAGTATCTCTGACTTGCCCTTGCGTATCACTATGGTGTGCTCGTAGTGGGCAGCAAACTTATTGTCGCGTGTCACCACCGACCACTTGTCAGGCAGGAGCCATATCTTACGGTCACCCTGCGTTATCATCGGTTCGATAGCTATACACATGGTCTCCTTGAGTTTGGGACCATTGCCACGCTTGCCGTAGTTGGGCACCTGTGGGTCTTCGTGCATCGCCTTGCCTATACCGTGACCAGTGAGTTCGCGTACTATGCCATAGCCATGTGACTCACAGTAGTCCTGTACCGTCTGTCCGATGTCGCCCACATGACTGCCATGAACAGCCACCTCGATAGCCTTATACAGACTCTCCTTTGTGGTGCGCAACAGTTGCCTTACGTCATCGCTTATCTCACCTACGGGGAAAGTGTAGGCCGAGTCGCCGTTATAGCCATTGAGCAATGTACCGCAGTCGATGGATATCACATC
>JAGCPC010000093.1 GCA_017642485.1 Prevotella sp.
CCATTTGTAATATCAGCTACCGTTTCCTTACTTACTTTTATTGTATTCAGTCCTTTTATATTGAATCAAGAATCCACAAACACAGACAGAGCTACCACCAGGAAGAACATCTTGAATGGAGGGAAATATGCCATCTGCAGGCCACTCAGATAGTCGCGAATCATATAGCCAGGACGCAGCAGCAGGTCGCGTATGGTGCGAAACATGCCACGATTACCCAGTCCCCACACATCCAGAAATAGCAGAAAGGCCTGTTTAAACGAATATCTGCCTACTATTGCCTTCTGACCGCATCGTGGACAGTAGTTGCCCTGATACTCTGTATGGCATGTGGCACATTCGTGCTTGTCGTTTACGAGTGGTGCCACTTCGTGGGGCTTAACCTGCCACTCACGAAAACTTTCGTATTTCTCTCTAAGTATCTCTTTTTGCTCCATAACGGCGGCAAAGATAGCTAAAAGAAATGATAAACGCAACACTTTCTGTTATTTTTCCTAAATTATTTGGAAATATGAGAATATTGTTATATCTTTGTGGCTTGAAACGAAATTCATTACTTTATAAACTCATTTTATATGAACAACGTACCTAAAATTAAGATTGGAATCGTCGCTGTATCTCGCGACTGTTTCCCTGAGTCATTGGCAGTAAACCGCCGCAAGGCTGTTATCGCCCAGTATGAAAAGAAGTTTGGTAAGGACGGCATCTACGAGTGTCCTATCTGTATCGTTGAGAGTGAGATTCACGCTCAGCAGGCTCTTGAGGACGTAAAGAAGGCTGGATGTAACGCCCTCTGTGTATACCTTGGCAACTTTGGTCCTGAGATCTCAGAGACTATGATTGCTGACTGGTTCCAGGGCCCAACAATGTTTTGCGCTGCTGCTGAGGAGACTCAGAACGACCTGATCGACGGTCGTGGTGATGCTTACTGCGGTATGCTGAACGCTAGCCAGGCTCTGTCTCTGCGCAAGACTCGCGCTTACATCCCTGAGGAGCCCGTTGGCGACGCTGCTCAGTGCGCTGAGATGATTCACGAGTTCCTGCCTATCGCTCGTGCTATCGTTGGTCTGCAGAACCTGAAGATCATCAGCTTCGGTCCTCGTCCAAACAACTTCCTGGCTTGTAACGCTCCTATCCGTGCTCTCTATGACCTCGACGTTGAGATCGAGGAGAACTCAGAGCTCGACCTGCTCGAGGCTTTCCAGAAGCACCAGGGCGACCCACGTATCGACGCTGTTGTAGCTGATATGGCTAAGGAGCTGGGTGCTGGTAACAAGATTCCTTCAGTTCTGCCTAAGCTGGCTCAGTACGAGCTCACACTTACTGACTGGATTGAGGGTCACAAGGGTTCACGCCAGTTCGTAGCTATGGCTAACAAGTGCTGGCCTGCATTCCAGACCATGTTCGGTTTTGTACCTTGCTATGTTAACAGCCGTCTCACCAGCCGTGGTATCCCCGTAGCTTGTGAGGTTGACATCTATGGAGCACTGTCTGAGTACATCGGAACATGTATCTCTCAGGATGCTGTTACATTGCTCGACATCAACAACA
>JAGCPC010000094.1 GCA_017642485.1 Prevotella sp.
CTTGATATCATTATAGTCGTTACCCTTGTCCTTACCGCCGACGATGAGTACCGTAGGACGGCTCATGGCTTCGAGTGCTACGCGGCAGGCATCGACATTGGTGGCTTTGGAGTCATTGATCCACAGTATGCCATCCTTTTCTGCCACCTTCTCAAGACGGTGCTCTACACCTGGAAACTCCTTCAGGCACTTCTCAAGTATCTCTCCCATCTTGTACTGCTGTCCCATAGGAAGATCCATCTTTGCCATCGCCGCGAGTACTGCAGCTTTTGCTGCCATCATATTGCGCTGATTGTGCTTGCCAGGGAGAGGGAAGTCACTGTTGGGGTCGATATCCTTATCAGAGAAAGGCACGAGTGAAGGGTTGCCCATAACGGCAGGCCGACTGCTTGGCGTAGGCTTTGGTGCATAGCCGTCAGTACGTTTCTGCATCTCCTTATCTATGTATTCATCCTCCACCCAGTATATGAAACTGTCCTTTGGAGTCTGATTCTGTATGATACGCATCTTGGAATCGACGTAGTTCTGCATATTGAAATCGTAGCGGTCAAGATGGTCAGGCGTGATATTCATCAGCACAGCGACATCGGCACGGAACTGGAACATATTGTCGAGTTGGAAGGAACTAACCTCCAATACATACCAGTCACGGTCCTTTGTTGCTACCTGCATGGCGTAGCTGCGTCCGATGTTGCCTGCCAGCCCTACATCAATGCCCCACTTTTTCATTATATAGTATATGAGTGAGGTCGTGGTAGTCTTGCCGTTAGAACCCGTGATACAAATCGTCTTACCCTTACTGTAACGCTTGGCAAACTCCAGTTCGGCAAGAATTGGTGTGCCCTTGTCGATGAGAGCCTTTACGATGGGTGCCGTATCAGGTATGCCAGGACTCTTCACCACCTCCGTGGCAGCGAGTATATCCTTCTCTGTGTGCACACCCTCCTCCCAGCGTATGCCGTACTCATCGAGCTTTTTCTTATACCGAGGTTTTATGGTGCCCATGTCACTGACAAAGACATCATATCCCTGTTGCTTACCGAGGATGGCTGTTCCCACGCCACTCTCGCCTGCTCCGAGTATCACCAGTTTTTTCATCGTCTTATCTTAATTTCTAATTACTAATTATCCACTATCTAATCTTCAAAGTGATAATGGCAAGTGCTGCCATACCTATAGTAATAATCCAGAAGCGCGTAGTAATCTTTGACTCCAGCCATCTACCGCGTGGGCGGTTGATTATCACCTTCAAGCCCTCCAACTGCTCCGGAGTGGTACGAAAGGCATCATGTATCGGTGCACGCTTGAAAACACGCAACTTCTTACCGCGCTTGTTACCATAGCGTGCCACATTCATCTGCAACATCACCGAGATGCTCTCACAGAGGAATATGAAGCAGAGGATAGGTATGAGCAATTCCTTGTGGATGATGATGGCAACAACTGCTATGATACCACCGATGGCGAGCGAACCCGTATCGCCCATAAACACCTGAGCCGGATAAGCATTGTACCACAGGAAACCTATCAGGGCACCGATGAAAGCGCTAAGGAATATCACCAACTCCTCCGACTGGGGGATGTACATTATATTAAAGTATGATGCGTAGCCTATGTGACTCGACACATACGCCAGTATGCCAAGGGCGACACATATGATGGCGGAGTTGCCGGCGCACATGCCGTCCATACCGTCGTTGAGGTTGGAACCATTGCTCACTGCCATCACGAGGAATGTGGTGAGGAGCACGAAGAACATCCATCCGCCTGCTGCCCTATGCTCACCCAACCATGAGAAGAGAGCATCGGTATAGTTGAGGTTGTTGTTCTTGACAAAAGGTATGGTCGTCGTCGTTGACTTGACGGGGGCACTCTTGTGCATGACCACCTCTATCGTCTGCTGTCCATTTACAGTCTTCTGTGCTGATACGTTTTCCCTTATCACTGCATCAGGGCTAAGCCACAAGGTGAGTCCTATGCCCAGTCCGAGCACTGCCTGCCCGAGGAGTTTGTATATAGGCTTCAGACCATCCTTTGTCACCTTCATCTTGATGTAGTCATCAGCAAATCCTATCAGGCCGAGCCACAATGTGGTGACAATCATCAATATCATGTATATATTCCTCAGACGTCCGAAGAGCAGGCACGGCACTACCGTCGCCACGATAATTATCACGCCTCCCATAGTAGGCACGCCACGCTTCTCCACTCCATACGGGTCTATGCTACGGTCACGCTGTGTCTCTGTGCCACCGTTGTTGCGCATCCACTTGATGAAATACTCACCAAACCACACTGAGATGATAAGTGACAAGACCAGTGCCAATATAGAACGGAACGATATGTAGCTCCACATACCTGAACCAGGAATGTTCCACTGTTCTAAAAATCTGAAGAGGTAGTATAGCATTTTTTAGTTGAAAGTTGAAAATTGACAATTATTCTATTCCGAAAGCTTTGCGGCACTCCTCACGGTCGTCGAAGTGATGCTTCACTCCCTTGACGTCCTGATAGTCTTCGTGTCCCTTGCCAGCGATGAGTATCACGTCGCCTTTCTGTGCCAACATACAAGCAGTCTTGATAGCCTCACGACGGTCCACGATGCTCACCACCTTCTTCATCTGCTGGGGTGTGAGTCCCGCCAGCATGTCGTTGATGATATCCTGGGGCTCCTCGAAACGCGGGTTGTCGCTCGTGATTATGACCTTATCACTCTGCTTCACCGCCTCCTGAGCCATCAGTGGACGTTTGCCCTTGTCGCGGTTGCCACCAGCACCACATACGGTGATGACCTTGCCCGACTTCTTCTCAAGCACCTCATGTATGGCTTTGAGTACATTCTCCAGAGCATCAGGGGTATGAGCGTAATCTACTATGGCAGTAAAACCATCTGGTGACTGTATCGGTTCCAGACGTCCTGATACACTCTTCAGTGTGCTGAGCACCACGAGGATTTCCTCTACCTCCTTACCCAGCATGCGCGCTGCACCATATACGGCGAGGAGATTGCTCACATTAAACTTGCCGATAAACTGCACTCCTACCTCATGGCCATCCATCTCGAGGTACATGCCCTCAAAGTGACACTCTATGATATGCGCAGTGAAGTCAGCCATCGAACGTGTGGAGTATGTCTTTACCATAGCCTTGGTATTCTGTACCATGTACATGCCGTTCTTGTCATCGGCATTGGTTATGGCAAAGGCATCCTTTGGCAGGTCATCAAAGAACTTCTTCTTGGCATCGCGATAGTTTTCTACCGTCTTGTGATAGTCCAAGTGGTCACGAGTGAGATTGGTAAACAAACCACCGGCAAACTTCAGTCCTCCTATGCGCTTCTGAGCTATAGCATGACTGGAGCACTCCATAAAGGCATACTCACAGCCAGCCTCGACCATCTTGGCAAGAAGCATGTTGAGTTCGATGGGATCAGGTGTGGTGTGGTCGGTAGGATATGCCTCACCATCGACATAGTTGCATACGGTGGACAGCAGTCCACTCTTATGTCCCATCTTGCGAAACATATTATATAATAAGGTGGCGATGGTCGTCTTGCCATTAGTGCCAGTAACGCCGACAAGTTTCAGTTTGGCTGTAGGATTGCCATAAAACATTGTAGCCACCTTACCCACACAGTCCTCGCAATCGGCAACCCTTACATAGGTGATGCCATCCTGTGGCTCAGCTATCTCTTCGCAGAGCACGGCCGTAGCACCCTGCTCTATCGCCTTAGGGATAAACTTGTGACCATCCACCTGCGTACCACGCATAGCGATGAAGATATGTCCTGACTCTATCTTGCGTGAGTCAATATTGATGCCCTTGATATCGATATCGTCATTACCGACTATCTCGATGGGACTGATTCTGGAAAGCAGTTCTCTTAGCTTCATATCTATCCTAACTCTAATGTTACCTTCTCACCTCTCGTTATCTTAGCTCCGGCTGGTTTGCTTTGTGCCTTTACCTTACCGCAGCCACGTACTATGACTCTTGCCCCGCGGCTCTCTATGAGATATACCGCATCGCGGGCTCCCATGCCTGTGACATCAGGCATCTTGTCCTTTGCCGCCATAGTGGTTCGTTCTACTATCTCCTTGGACTTCGTACGATTCATCCTGCCCCATACTGGGTTGCCATCAGCGTAACTGCCGTTCCATCCGCCTTCGGTCTTGAAACCCAGTCGTGACAGTACGTAGTCGGCAGCGAGTATGTTGCCTGCCTTTACGTCGGGCATGAGTATCGAAGTAGAGTCGCCAGCGCCCTTAGCATCATACTTTACGCGCTTTGCCATGATGCCCTCTGCGATATCGTGGAACACCTGTCCGCTCATCAGTCCGCCCGATGCTGGCAGTCCCGCCTTGTGGATACATACTATACAGGTATATTCCGGAGCATTGGAGGGGAAATATCCGCAGAACGAAAGCAAGTAGTTGACAGTACCATTCTTATAGCCGCCTCCCGATGCCTTCTGTGCCGTACCCGTCTTGCCTGACACCTCGAAATGTTTTGAGCCAGCCGTCTTGCCCAGTCCTATGCTTACTACCTGTCGCAGTATGGTCTGTATCTCTCCCAGTGCCTTGTTGCCACATATGTGTTCCTTCAGCACCTTCACAGGAAATTCCTGTACTATCTCACCATCCTTCTCTATCGCCTTTACCAGACGTGGACATACCATCTTTCCATTGTTGGCGATGGCATTATAGAAGGTACATACGGAGATAGGTGGCACATTCGTTTCGTAACCTATACTCATCCACGGCAGTGCCGTATTGCTCCAGTTTACGTAGTGCTTACCCCTCTTATCTTTTTTCGGCATACGCACACGTGGTGCCATGTACTCGGGGAATGGCAGATGCAGGTTCTCAGCTATACCCACACGATGCAGTCCCTGCACAAACTTCTCTGGGTTGTTATGGTAGTACTTGTCTATCAGTGCACTAACACCGATATTAGAACTCACCTGCAGCACCTTGGGCACGCTGATGACACCGTATCCTCCTCTGTGCCAGTTGTGGTCGCGCATCTTTGCACCATACATATCGCGTATGCCACAGCCTGTATCAACTGTCATAGTGGTATCGATGACCCCATCGTCAAGAGCCACCATGAAGCTGGCAGTCTTGAATACCGAACCAGGCTCCAGCCAGTCGGCGATGGCATGGTTGCGTCCCTCCTTGTATTCACCAGTGTCAGGGTCACGGTCCATGTTTACCATAGCCTTGATATCACCCGTCTTCACCTCCATGACAATGGCCACGCCAGTATATCCACCCACCTTCTTGAGTTCCTTGATGAGCGAGCGCTCCGCCAGGTCCTGCATACCCACGTCAATGGTGGTGATGATGTTATTGCCATTGACGGCGGCAGAGTCTATCATATCCACCCAGCCATTGAGCATCTTACGACGGTGCTTGAATCCCGCACGTCCACGGAGGATAGTGTCATAGGCCAGTTCCAGACCGGCATACGCCGTACCACCTTCGTTATATGTGGCACCCACAATACTTGATGCCAACGAACCGTAAGGTCGGTTGCGCACCATAAACTTCTGCGAGGTGAAACCGCCAATACCTGACCTGAGTGAGAAGATGGGCAGTTTGCGTACCTTCTGGTATGTAGTATAGTCCACGCGTTTCTTGACTATCGGCCAGTAGCGGCTGCTCTTATTGTAGCCCTCCTTGAGATGTTCCTTAAACGCCTCGGCACTCTGCTCGGGGAATATGCGATGCAGTCCATTGCACAGTATGTCAAGAGTCTTGGTGTCATTGCCCAACGAGTCATGCCACAGTGTATCGGCCTTACTCTCCTTGAGTGCTACGAAGTCCATGTACATACGGTACTCCGGCAAGTTGCATGCCAGCTGCTGACCGTTGGCACTGAGTATGTTGCCACGTACGGGAGCTACCTCGATGCTGTCAAACTTTATAGTAGAGTTTACCTCGTTCCAGTAAGAACGCTCCACCGTCATGATATAGAAGCCCTTCGCCAAAACAGCAATAGCTACTGCAGTCATCAGCACACTGATGATTGAGTAGCGTAGCATTGATTTATTGTATTCAAAAGCACTCATCTATTCTTCGACACGTATTAGGTATGGTGGATCTTGTGGTATGGCGAGGGTACTGTCGCCGTAGTTGTAAAGCAGTCCCATGACATTGCTCTCACGACTTTTCTCTGTCAGTTGGCTGGTACACACTGTAGCTTTGAAGCGTGCATCTACGAGTTTTGTCTCCAGTTTGTCTATCTCCACCAACTTCTTCTGACATATGTACCGGTTGCTTATATATATAATAAGGAACACGCACACGAGCAACACCAGTCCTATCTGTCTCTGCACTGCCCTGGCTATTATCACACCACCGAGAGTCTTGGAGATAGAGAATGGCGATGAGGTATCCTGTTCCTCCTTTGCCTCTCGCTGTATCACATCCTCGATGGTCTTATTGCCAAGCACACTGCTGACAGGCTTTGGCTCCTCTGACTGTGGTGTCACCTCTTCGGAGTCAACGTACGGCAGATTGGCTATCTGCTCCTGTATGTCAGTATCCTTATATATCATATTTTCAGCATTTCTCTGCGATACGTAGTTTAGCACTTCGCGAACGTGGATTACGTTCCTGTTCCTGTTGCGATGGGAGTATCACCTTGTTGTTTATCAACCTATAGGGTGTCTCTATCTTTCCATAAAAGTCTTGCACCTTTCTGCCCTCCGCATTTCCTGTCTTCATAACATTCTTCACCATGCGGTCTTCCAGGCTGTGATAGGTTATGACACTCAGTCTGCCTCCTGGCCTGAGCAGTTCGGTAGTAGCCTGCAGCATCTCCCTCAGTGCATCCATCTCATGGTTTACCTCTATGCGCAGAGCCTGAAAGAGTCTTGCCATTTCTTTCTTCTCACGACTCTCTGCCATAGCGCCTGTAACGGTCTGCCCTCCCCTTACGGCATTGATAAAGTCGAGTGTGCTTCGTATGGGCTGCTTCTGTCTCGCCCTTACCAGCATCGATGCTACGCGACGTGAGTTTTTTACCTCACCATACAGATAGAATATGTCTGCCAGTCGTGCCTCTTCGTAGTCATTGACGATATCGGCGGCAGTCATGCCTGCCCTTTTATTCATCCTCATATCGAGGGGTGCATCAAAACGAAACGAGAACCCGCGGCTCTCATCATCAAAGTGGTGGCTTGACACTCCCAGGTCGGCGAGTAGACCATCTATCTGTTCTACGCCATGATAGCGCATCCAGTTCTTTAAGTATCTGAAGTTTGAACGAACAAAGGTGAAGCCCTCCTGTGGCTCTACATTGCTCTCTGCATCGGCATCCTGGTCGAAAGAATATAGATGTCCGCCATTTAGCCGTGAAAGTATCTCTCTGCTGTGGCCTCCGCCACCAAATGTAACGTCAACATACACCCCCTCTGGCTTTATTGCTAAGCCGTCCACGCTCTCTTGGAGCAATACGGGCGTATGATATAGTTCACAGTTCACGGTTCACAGTTCACGATTCTTTATTACTAATTATCAACTGCCATCATTTGTTCTAAGGCCTCGGCGAAGTCATCGTTTTGTTCCGCGAACTTACCGTATTCCGCCTCTGACCATATCTCTATCGTATCGCCGACGCCTATGAAGCGTACCGACTGCTCTATCTCTGCTGCCTCCTGGAAGCGTCGTGGCACAAGGAAACGGCCATTGCCGTCAAGTGTCACCATCTCCACGTCACTGACAAAGCGGCGAAACATCTGCTGTTGTTGCTTATTCCAACGATTCAGACGCTTGCGCAGAGCATCTTCCTGCTCTTCCCACACACTGCAGGGAAATAGCACAAGGCATTTCTCGTGTACATCCTTGCGAAGCACCAGCTGCTCCACACCCTCTTGCTGCAACACTTTGCGGAATGTTGCAGGCAAGAAAACACGCCCTTTGGCGTCTGTCTTAGCTTCTATGTTACCGAGAAATCTCATTCGACTGCAAAGATACAAAAAAATTCCCCACTTTGCTCCACTTTGCTCCACTTTTTTATCAGAAGTTCGTTTTTTAACATTCTTTAGTTAAGTTAACCTTAGCCATAACCATAACCTTAACCTTGATTTTTAATTTTCAATCTTCAATTTTCAATTTTCATTTTTTTTTCGTACCTTTGCAGTCAATTTAACAAGTTTACGAGTTAGACATCTGTTTTGTCCTTAGCTCCTTTTACTCCTTAACTACATTAACTCCAAAATAAAACATGGCAAAGAAAGCATTACTAATGATCCTCGACGGATGGGGAATCGGCAAGCAAGGCAAGGGTGACGTGATATACAACACTCCGACGCCTTATCTTGATTATCTACAAGCAGTTAGCAGCACATCACAGTTGCAGGCATCAGGCGAAGACGTAGGTCTGCCTGACGGTCAGATGGGCAACTCCGAGGTGGGACACCTCAACATCGGCGCTGGCCGTATAGTATATCAGGACCTTGTAAAAATCAACAAGGCATGTGCCGACGGTTCTGTATCCAAGAACCCTCAGGTCATGGAGGCATACCAGTATGCCAAACAGAATGGCAAGAAGCTGCACCTCATGGGATTGACATCCAATGGTGGTGTACACTCATCACTCGATCACCTCTTCAAACTCATTGAGGTAGGTAAGGAGTTTGGACTCTCCCAGCAACTCTTCGTACACTGCTTCATGGACGGACGTGATACCGATCCCAAGTCCGGCAAGGGTTTCATTGAGGCTGTGCAGACTAAGTGTCAGGAGAATGATGCCAACATAGCATCCATCGTAGGACGTTTCTACGCCATGGATCGTGACAAGCGTTGGAACCGCGTCAAAGAGGCATACAACCTCATCGTCAGCGGCACTGGCAAGAAGGTCAACGACATGGTGCAGGCTATGCAGGAGTCATACGACGAAGGCGTGACAGACGAATTTATAAAGCCTATCAGCAATGCCACCGTCAATGGCAACATAGAGGAAGGCGACGTAGTCATCTTTATCAATTTCCGCAACGACCGCGCAAAGGAACTCACCCAGGTGCTCACCCAGCAGGATATGCCAGAGGAAGGCATGCACACCATCAATGGCCTGAAGTTCTACTGCATGACGCCTTACGACGCATCGTTCAAGGGTGTCGGCATACTCTTCCCCAAGGAGAATGTCACCAATACCCTCGGCGAATATCTCTCACAGCAGGGCAAGAAGCAGCTCCACACTGCCGAGACAGAGAAGTATGCACACGTCACATTCTTCTTCAACGGCGGACGTGAAGCACCATTTGACGGTGAGGATCGCATACTCGTAGCATCACCAAAGGTTGCCACCTATGACCTCAAACCCGAGATGTCAGCCTATGAGGTGAAGGACAAACTCGTCGAGGCGATAAAGACAGAAAAGTACGATTTCATCGTGGTAAACTTCGCAAATGGCGACATGGTAGGCCACACTGGGGTATATAATGCAATAGCAAAAGCTGTAGTTGCAGTTGACAACTGCGTACGTGACGTCATCGAGGCTGCCAAGGCTGCTGACTACGAGGCTATCATCATTGCTGACCACGGCAATGCCGACAACGCCATCAACCCTGATGGCACACCAAACACGGCACACTCACTCAACCCTGTGCCATGTATCTATGTCACCAACAACAACTCTGCAACAATCAAGGACGGTCGCCTTGCCGACGTTGCCCCCACCCTACTCCATATCATGGGACTGGAGCAACCATCAGAGATGACTGGCGAAAACCTTATTACAGACTAAGGGGATAGATTGTAGATAACAGATTATAGATTATGCAATTTTACATTATGTAGAATTGCATATTTTTTATGCATCACACAACAACAGAGCCCTGCACTCATGCAAGTACAGGGCTCTGTCTTATTTGTATTATTTGGAAGTTTTCTGTTTTAATCACCCTCATCGTCTTCGTTAGACTCGCCGCCATAGCCATCAAAGCCATCGAGACCTGTCGCTGAATATGAGTCCATGAGACTCCTTCCGTAATTCAACTCTACAACTTTTACTGCTGGTGTTATATATAATTTCTTTATCATCTTATGCCTCCTTTCTTACTTTACAAACTTAATTCCATTGATGATATTCACACCGTTGACAGGTTGGCTTACACGCTGACCGCTGATAGTGTAGATAGCACCAGCAGGAGCACCGACCTCAGAAGTAATGCCCTCGATAGCAGTTGCCTCATCTTTATCAATGGTGAAGTCGAGAGAGTTTGGCTCCTCGCCTGCACCTGTATATGTGAAGTAAGCACGGAATGGCTTTATGCTGTGTGTACCAGTAGCACCTGCCTTCTTGAGCTGATTGTTGCTGAAGTAGAATGAACCTGTTGGGATAGTCTGTCCTGTCAGGTATGTACCTACTGCGCTCCACTTGTTAGCGATGCCCTCCTGCGTAGGAGTAGCCTCTACGATTGTCACATTCTCGATGGTAGCCGTAGCAACTGCACTTGACACCTTAATAGCGTAAGGCTTGTTTGCCTCAGTAGCCGTAACGGTAGTGAACGAGAGATTAGTGTCAGTAGAGTTGTCATCGAGCTCTGCTACCTTCACGTCATCACCAAAAGCAGCCTTCAGCTGTGCCTCTGTCATTGCGAATGGCAGTACGATGGTGCTCCAATTGCCTGCAGATATTGCGCGAGTCAAGTCAACTGTGCGCTCTACATTGTCGCTGGCTGCTATGCGGCATTTGTTGTATGCGCTGCTTTCACCGAGTACAACGTTGTCATCATAGATGTGCTGAGGGGTGAAGCCGAGGAAATCTACCACGCCACCATAGATGTCGAGAGCATCAGCATCTGACACCACGCCATTAATGTTGGCACCTGTAGAACCAGTAGTGCTGTAGTTAGCGTTTACTGTTGGGTCAAAGTCATAGATATGGAGGTCGGCAGTGCCAGTTGTCACTGCGCCGCCCATGTCGCTCCATCCGTAGGTGAAATCACTGCCGATGGTGTTATCAAGGTTGAAGTAGTACACGCTGGCTGCTGCACCGCCCCAGTCGCGACCAAGGTTACCCTTGATGTAAGTGCGGTTGGTCTTGGTGACTGAGCAGTCGCGGAAGATGTACTTCTTGTCTGCTTTCAAAGGTTCGCCGTCCTTATCCTTGTAGGCTGTGATGTAAGCAGTAGCAGCCTGATCGCTGTAGCCACCGATGACGAGGTTACAGTTGTCGAAGACTACGCTACCTCCGCCGAAGATGTAGTCGGTGTTGCCCTGTATGGTGCAGTTCTTGGCATACAGAGTGCCGCTGGTGTAGTAGGTGTCCTGTGAGCTGATGAAGGTACAGTTATATACCTCGCAACCTGTAGGACTGTTTTCGAAGCCTATGGCAGCGGCACGCTCGGTAACGGCACGTGCATCGGCAGCCTTATAGCCTGCTTGACCGCTTGTCAGTGTGCGGTCGTAGGTGATGCTCTCCAATCCGTTAGGTGCTACGCCGTCGGCAACCTCCTCAGTGGTATAGTACTGGTTGAAGCTGTTCTCGAAGATGATGTTCTCTGCATAGAAGCCGGAAGCGGTGCTCTTGACCAAGACGGTAGCGCCCCAGCGTGCTGGACTGACGGTGAGTTTGGAGTTGCGTGTCATAGCGCGGTCTTTGTCATAGTAGCCATCAGCGTTAAGGCTGTAATAGCCGTAGCCTATGCCATAGTAGAAGGTTATCGTAGCCTTATCAGCACCACTGGTCTTGAGGGTTACGTTAGCCTGGTCAACGATAACCTGCTCACGATACGTCTGACCGCTGGTGAGGGTGATGACAGGTGAAGAGATGCTACCAGCCTTAGCTGCTGCGAGGGCGTCACTGACACTCTTGTAGTTGTTTGCCGTAGCAGTGACGAGGGTGTTGTCAACAGTGATGTTCTGCTGTGTTGCAACAGGGATAGTCTCTGGGAAGTAAATGTTGTGGCTTACTGCAGCGCTGACTATCTGGAAACTAGCAGCCGATATTGTTGACAGTGTGCCTACAGAAGAGCTCATGGTGTAGGTGTCGGGCATCAGGTCGATGGTATAGCTTGTAGCACCGGCAGAGCAGTTGAGTGTCTGGGTGTTGCTTGAGTTTGACGATGCCGTGAATGTAAGCACGAAGTCCTCGGCAGGTGCGTTGGCGATAGTACCGGAGACGGTTTGCTCGGTAGATGAAACCAGATTGATGGTAACATCGTCGTCTTCGGTTACTGCCAGTGACGTAGGACTGCTGAGTACATAGTCGGTAACACCATCCAGTGATACATTGTATGTATCGGCAGGAACGCTGACAGTGAAAGCGCCGTCGGCAACAGTAGCAGAGTAGGTCTGTCCTGTGAGTGTAGATGTGAACACCACGTTGGAGCCATTGATGGTTCCACCACTGATGGTTCCCGTCAACTCGCACATGTCAACAGACGATACAGAGAAGAATGGGCAGTAAGCCATACCACTGATGGTAAGCGTGGTAGCATCGCCGGTGTAGAACTGATAGGTAATGTTGCTGTGATCATTCTTCCAGCATGCAGCTGTAGGAGTCTTGTTGATAACAGTAACGTTACTGCTGTTCTTGACAACTATGTTGCTGGAGCTGTATGAGCACTGACCAATGCCAATCTTTACTGCACCTGGAACTGCAACTGCAATACTCACACCAGTGCAACCATGATCATTGTGATAATTACCAGTGACTACAGCCTTTGCATCTTCGCTGTCGGCTGCCACGCGGGCGTTTTCAGCATTAAGTCCGAAACTTACTGCATTGCCCTGTGCCGCCATCTCGTCGGATGTGAGTATGGTGCCTGTCTGGTTGTTGATTATAGCGGAGACATTGATGGTCTCAACCACTTCGCCCTCATCGTCGCCGAGGTTGCCGTTGAATGTGAGGTCGATAGTGTTACACTTTGAAGAGCCGCCCTGATAGAAGTATATCTTAGCATAGTATGTACCTGCGGTGAGGTTAGCCAGTGCTGTGGCGAAATCGTTCTCGTCGGTCAATGTCACCGTTGTGGTGCTATTGCCTGTTGTTGTCTTATTGTCTGACTCCCACAGAACGTTGCCTTTGCTATTCTGAACAGAGATCTTCCATGTCCACGTAGCGTTTGATGCATCAGAGAAACGTGCATCGACCTGTGTCAGCTCAAGTTTCTTGCCTGATGGCACAGTGAAAGTATATCCTGCAAACTGAGTCTCACTGAAATCAGAAAGGCTTGCATCCTTTCTAAAACTGTTAGTTGCGGTGTATGCTACCCCACCTATATTATATGTACGATTTTGTGCATCATTGGACACACCTGTACCCATTACCTGTGCGAGGGTAGAGAACGAATTGGTGCTTGACATCACTGGTGCACCCATGGTACCCTTTGTAGGGTCGGTGGTATCAACAGTGAGAGGACGGGTAAGTCCGAAGGTGACAGCTACGAAGCTTGATGCTGTTGCTGTAACCTTACATACAGTGGAGGTAGTAGTACCATTGGTATTGGTAGCTGCGCAATAGATGTACTTGTCGCCCTCGCTCTCTGCAGTGTATGAGTAAGTGGCTTCGTCTGCTCCCTCTATAGCCTTAGGATTGGTCTTGTCAGCATCATCACATGTGTACCACTGATAGGAAGTATTACCAATAGCCTGAACGGTGAGGGTGCTTGCAATGCCTACTCGTGTTGAGAGGGTAGAAGATATATCGGTGAGAAACTCCGGCGCATCTGTTGACAATAGATAATGTACCACTGCAACGAATAACACCTGATTTGTTCCGAAATTAAACTTAAAGGAATTAGCAGGAGTGGTTAGCGTCTTGGAAATCTTGGTTGGATTGGCACCATCTTTATGCGAATCTACAACATCAGAGCAGGAAGAACCTTCAAAAGAAGACAAAGTAGCATCTGCATCAGCATTAGCCGTAACATAGAAATCGACAGCATAGGCTGTTTGTCCCGTTGGCAGAGTTATCGTCATCTCCGCACCGTTGGAGTTCTTGAAGGAATTGTACGACGTACTGTTAATGGTGATAGTACCTTGATTTGTCAATCCCTTAGATAGGTTACCAGTAATCTGAATCTTGTAGTCTGAAGACATGTCTGTCCCATTACCCAAGAAGATATTGTTCGCAACAGTGCCTGCGCCAGTATCAGCAGCCTGGCCTGTCATGTAGGCTGGTGAGAATATGGCTTGTCTCGCCGATATCCCACTCGTTCCGAAGATGCATAGGAGCATCAACGAGAACAGATAGATTAGTTTTTGTTTCATTTAGTTTGTAAAATTGATTAGTAATATAATTTGAAAATTCATTAAGTTTTAATTAAAGGTACGCGCACGTAAGCACACGTCACACTCACGCACTTGTGCGCAGGTGCATAGCATGATAATACAGTCTAAATGAATTGGAATTTAGTTAGTAGTAGATTGTTTCTTATAGTTTAGCGGGTGCAAAGGTACAAAAAAAATATTATATATCACCAAATTTTTCTAAAAAAATAACGACCAAATTGCTTTGACAAAAGAACCCATCATCCTTCTGACACTTTGCTCAATATTATGGTGTTTTTTGTGACACTAAATCTTAACGTGTGTTAATTAAGGGATGGTTTCAGAAAAGGATATCTTTTAGGAGCTAAAAGGGCAACTTTATGCCCCCCAAAAGGTATCCTTTTAGGGGCTAAAAGTTATGCTTGCAAAGTGTAAAGTGATAGGGGCAAAAAACTGACATCGTGATAAGGCACAAAAAAAGACTGGTGTTTCTTCAATCGAAGTAACACCAGGCTTTTATTAACTAACTACTAATTTTTACTAACTTGAAAATTCGGAACCATCACGGCTGCGTTAACTTTCTGATGCAAAGTTAGTAGTTTTTCATATTGCACAGGGGGCAATTTTGTACCTTTTGGGGTGGAATATTCTTTCAAAATGATTATTTTTTATGCTTTTCGCATCCCCACAATGATATTTTTACCCGATTTCATCGGTGTTTTCTGCAAAATTTTATCATTTTGCAAGATTTTCCGCTTTTTTGCCTTCATAGGCATTTATTTCTTGAAATACTTGACACCGTTGAGTACATATACTCCCTTGGGAAGGGCATCAAACCTCTCTGCAGAGCAGATGTAAGCACCCAGGACGGAGTAGATATGATCGGTCTGAAGCAACTGACGTGCGCTCTTTATAGCTGGGAACTCGTCGATGTGGGTAGAGACGTAGGTCTCCTCTGCCACACCCGCTGCAGGAGTGATGGTGCATACCTGCTGCACATCGGCATCGGCTGAAGAAGTGGCTACCTGCAGTTTTACTGCCTGACCATCAACGAGGAACTGGTGAGTTGCCTCGCTGTAGTAAGCCAAAGAACGGTAGCTTACTGGTATCTGGACAGTCTTCTGCTCGCCTGGCTCAAGTTCTACACGCTGGAAACCTACAAGGCGCTTATTGAGAGTGCCAAAGTTATAATCGCCGTTGAAATCGGCATAAACCTGTATCACGTCAGCACCCTTGCGGTCGCCGGTATTCTTTATCGTAACATTGACTATACCGTCAGCACTCTTGGTAGGAGTGGTAGCGCTGGCATCGATGTAGGCAAAGGTGGTGTAGCTGAGTCCGTAGCCGAAGGGGAACTGCGGTGTGCCCTTCTGCGCCTTCTTCGTTGCCTTGCCATAATACATATAGGTGTAACCCCAGTCATCGATGTTGTACTCCAGCATACCGTTAGAGCCATTCTTACCCTTGCCTGACTCCTCGGCGGTTGGCAGTTCGTTGATGTCGGCATACCATGTAGAGGTGAGATGGCCTGATGGGTTGATATCGCCAAAGACGGCATCGCAGATAGCCTGACCCTGTGCCTGACCGCCATACCAGGCCTCAAGGATGGCAGGAACATTCTTGATAGCGTCAAGATCCATTGACGAACCCGTTTCAAGAACGACAATGACATTGTTGTTAACTTCAAGGAGCTTATTGATAACCTGTGCCTGATTGCCTGGCAGGGTGAGTACCCAACGGTCGTGACCCTCGGTGCCTGTCTCGTGGCTTGCCGGCTTGGTCCAGTCGGTACCGCCGAGGAAGATGACGTAGTCAGCCTTCTTGGCAACAGCCACGGCACGGTCGATCATAGCATCGGTGGCTGCTTCGTTGACACCTGCTGAGGTGCTTACCATGTAGAGAGGACCCTGCGTCTCCTCCACTGGGAGCACCACGGGAGCATTAGGATTGGTGAAATTGAAGTACTGGTAATTGCCTACGTAGCTGTTGCTGCCAGAGAACTTGACATAAAGGTCGTGCTTGCCCTTGACAACTGTAGGGTCAACGGTGGCAGTAACTTTCTCCCACTTTGTCCAGTTGGTAGTATTTACGTTGCTTACGGTGAGGAATGGAGTGCCATCCTTTGAGTCGAGAATGAAACTTACCTGTCCCAAACCAGACTCTTTTGCACCGCATGACATCTCGAAATTGGTGCATCCTGCCTCACCGAAATCTACATCTTTATATAGGAAGATGTCGCCAGGGGCTGTATTCTCAAGGTTTCCTGCACCTTTGTCATTGTTGGCAGCACCACGCTTAGACACTACAGCCGCATCAAAAGGTACGGCAGGTATCTCACCTGTGCGATTCTGCTCAGCCACGAAGTTCATCTTCTTGGCAAATGCCTGATACGGTGTGGTGGTGTAGGTAGGTGTGCCAGAGTAGTCACCGAGCTGTATCGCATTGGCGTATGGACCTACGAGTGCAACGGATTTTCCCGATGGAATGGGCAGAATTGAGCCCTCATTCTTCATCAGCGTCATAGACTGCTGGGCTGCTTTGAGGGCAAGAGCTTGGTTGGCTTCGCTCTCTATATCGCTGGCGCTGACATTGTTCCAAGGGATAGAGACATAGTCCTCATCAAACTCGCCGAGGGCGAAACGTGTGGTGAGCAGCTCGATGAGGGCGTTATCGACGGTCTCCTCGGTGAGGTTTACGTAGCCGAGTTCGTCGGCTGTCTTGTATTCGCTTGACAGGGCATTGAGCAGGGCACGCTGCAACACGGCAGAAGAGCTGTACTGCTCACAGTTGGAGTTGAGACCCGCATTGAGACAGAGTGCGGTGGCACGAGCCTCCATCATCTTCTCGTCATAGGGAGTATTTGTGTATGCCGTGCGCCATTTCTCCGCTCCTGTATCGGTAGCGGTGCCTGCATTCTTGTCGCCTGCCGTATAGTTGCCGAAGTACAGGTGCTTGGTAGCACGATACACGTCGCTGACAGCAGCACAGTCGGAGGTGACATAGCCCTTGAAGCCCCACTCATTACGTAGGATATCGGTAAGGAGCATCTTATTGCCAGAACATGGCAGACCACCCTTGGCATCCTTATCGGACAGTCCCACGCCGGCTGCATTTATCTCGCCGAAGTCGGTAGAAATGGCATTGTAGGCAGCCATCAGAGACTGCACATTACCATCCTTGACACACATCTCGAAGGCTGGCAGATAGTACTCACGCATATTCTTCTCTGTCATGAAGGAGGTGGTGGAGTGACGGCCTTGCTCATAGTTGTTGGCAGCAAAGTGCTTGGCACATGCCACAATCTTGAAATATGGATTGGTCTCATCCTGCGTGCCCTGTATGCCCTTGACAAACTGAGTGGCAAGCACACCGCAGAGGAAGGGATCCTCACCGTAGTTCTCCTCTTCACGTCCCCAGCGTGGGTCGCGAGCCATATTGATGGTGGGCGACCATACGTTGAGACCTATCTTCCAACCTTTCACAAGACTGTTGCGCTGGTTGGTCTTATACATATGGTACGCACGTGCCTCAGTGGAGATGGCATCGGCACACTGATATATCAACTCGGGGTTCCATGTGGCTGACATACCCTTTGACTCGGGAAAAGAGGTGGCATTGCCCATACGAGCATAGCCGTGGATGGCCTCGTTCCAATACTGGTAATGGGGCAGGATGATGACATCACCGCGCTTCACCTGATCAGTAACGATGGAGCCAAACTGCCCCGCCTTCTCCTCAAGCGTCAGTTCCTTGACGAGGAGCCTTGCACGCTCACGAAAAGAAAGGGAACGATTGAGCCAAGGATACTTCTCTATATCCTGTGCCATTACAGACATCGCAACAAGCGACATGAGGGTTAGGAAAATCTTTCTCATAATGATTTATTGTTTTGGGTTAATTATCGGTTTAGCTTCTTCTGCATGCAAAATTACTTCTTTAATTATAGTCCCACGGTTGAAAAATATGGCAATAGGGTGTTATTTCCATATCTTTTTACTAACTTTGCAACAAAAATAGTACTTGACTGGAACAAAATTACACCATCATGGAAGTGCAGATAGAACAAAGTTGGAAGGAAGCCCTGGGAGATGAGTTTAACAAAGAGTACTTCGCGCGACTCACTGATTTCGTGCGAAGCGAATATAAGCAACATACGTGCTATCCTCCTGGCAACGAGATATTTAATGCCTTCAACCTATGTCCCTTAGACAAGGTGAAGGTGGTGATACTGGGACAGGACCCTTATCACGGTGTAGGACAGGCAGAGGGACTGTGCTTCTCGGTGAAGACGGGCATAGCCCTGCCACCGTCACTTGTCAATATATTTAAAGAGGTGAAGGCTGACATCGGCACCGTACCACAGGTGGTGAAGGATGCACAGGGGCAGAGCGTGTATGACGGTTCGCTGCGCCGATGGGCAGAGCAGGGAGTATTCTTGCTCAACACATGCCTGACTGTCAGAGAGCATGAGGCCAACAGCCACTCACGCCAGGGATGGGAGACTTTTACAGATGCTGTGATAAAAACCATCTCCGACAGGCAGGAGCACGTAGCTTTTATGCTATGGGGAGGACCTGCAAAGACAAAGAAAAAAATAATAGACACCACCAAGCACCTCGTGCTTGAGAGTGTTCATCCTTCTCCACTATCCGCCAACCGCGGCGGATGGTTTGGTAACCATCATTTCAGCCAGTGTAACAAGTGGCTTGCCCAACGAGGCTTAGAGCCTATTCGTTGGTAATTCGTAATTAGAAATTAGCAATTAAGAATTAGGTATTGGTAATCATAATTTTCAATTGTCAATTCTCAATTTTCAATTGTATAGCTGCAACGCACAACGCTTCATACCATTCTTCGCCGAAGCGACGGATTAGAGGTTCCTTCAGAAACTGATATATGCGTATATCCAGCTCTTTGCCCTTCTCCACTGCATCCTTACACACGTGCCATCTGTGATATGCAAGGGCTGTCAGTCCATTGCTGAGAGTAGATTCGCGTATGGGGTACAGGGCGCATGACAGGGGCTTCTGCCATTTTATCTTACCGCAGCGGAAAGCTTTCTCAAAAACACATAGACAACAATTTTCTACGGTTTCATCGTTGATTTTTACGTCATCATAACACGTAAAAACGCAATCCTTACCATTTACTATACTGGTAACGAGGTCACCGTCTTTGTCTGTGCATGCTACACCCTGAGCCTCGACAACGAGTCTTGCAGGTATCGACATGTCATGTTTTACAGCATCAAGGTTCTCCTCCAGTTTGTCTATCTCCTCCAACGTAATAGGGGCACCTGCATCGCCCTCTATACAACAGATGCCCTTACACTTGGCAAGGTCACAGCAGAAATACTCCGTCAGTATATCTGACGAAACGAGGACATTGTCTATCTGTACTATCATTGTGTGAAAGTTGTTGTATTGTCGGCGTACGGGCTATGAAACAGACTTTTACTCTATGCCATTCCTGTACTCAGAAGGGCTGACACCGACATTCTCCTTGAAAAACTTGCCAAAGAATGACTGGGAAGGGAAATTGAGTTCTTCTGCAATCTCAAACATCTTCTTATTGGTGTGACGCAGCAGGTTACGCATCTCGGTAGTAACAAACTTGTCTATCCACTCGTTTGGCGTACGACGGCTGACAGATGATATCACCTCGCTGAGATACTTTGGCGTGATATTCATCTCCTTAGCATACCACTGCACCTGACGCTGCTGGCGGAAGTTCTTCTCTACCAACTGCACGAACTCAACGAATATGTGCTCACCCCTTGACTGTTTCTCTTCTTTACGTGGATTGTTGATTACGTTTTCAAATACATTATTGAAATCATAGAGCAAGGCGAGGATAAGCAGTCGCACCACCTCCTTGCGATAGCGATGCTGAGGTGCAAGGATACGTGCCTCTATTGCATTAAAGTAACGACGTGCCGTAGCGATATCTTCTTTCTTGACTTCAAAGACAGGGTGATTGTGACTCAAGAGGAAGAGGCTGCTCATATATGTGACATTCTGCAGCACTTCATGCAACATCTTATATGATATAAAGATGCCAAAACCATTGAAGTCATCGCTATAACGAAGGTTGTCAACGACTGACTCTTCTGTCACCACCATTACGCTATCGCTGCTCACCACACGTTTCTTGCCATTCACATTAAGCGTCACTATACCCTCGGTGCATATTCCGAGAAACAGGCACAGGGACATACGACGTGGCTCTTCCAGCGTAGGCAGACTACGCAGCGACCCTATCACTGCGATGTCTTCACCTATGTGCGGCGCATCATACGTATTGACAATTCTATCTATGTTTACTGGCAGTATCTCTTTTCTTCTCATCTAAAGTTATGGGATTAGGGGATAAAAAAGAGAGCAGACTGCACTTTTACGTGCAAACTACTCTCCGTCGTTTATTGTTTAGGCATCGATATTAGCGTATGTAGCATTCTCCTCGATGAATATGCGGCGTGGCTCTACGTCATCGCCCATCAGCATGGAGAATATCTCGTCAGCATCAGCAGCATTCTGTATCGTAACCTGCTTGAGCAGACGTGTCTCAGGATTCATGGTGGTATCCCACAGCTGCTCGGGGTTCATCTCACCAAGACCCTTGTAGCGCTGAGTATGCAGACGGCTGTCGTCAGCATCACCATCGCAGTATGTCTCGATAAAGCGTATGCGGTCTTCCTCGGTATAACAGTACTCCTTGTGATTCTTGTAGGTACACTGGTAGAGGGGAGGGGTAGCGATATACAGATGTCCTTCCTGTATCACCTTAGGCATAAAGCGGAAGAACAGCGTCATGATGAGGGTGTCGATATGCGAACCATCGACATCGGCATCGGTCATAATGATAATCTTATCATAGCGCAGTTTGTCGATGTTGGCCTCCTTGGAGTCCTCACCGTCAACGCCAAAGCGCACGCCGATAGCCTGAAGGATGATATTGACTGACTCTGCCTCGAAGACCTTGTGCCACTGCACCTTCTCTACATTGAGTATCTTACCACGCAATGGGAGGATAGCCTGGGTATTGCGATCACGTCCCTGCTTGGCTGAGCCACCTGCTGAGTCACCCTCGACGAGGAATATCTCCGTCTTCTTAGGATCGCGGCAAGAGCAGTCAGCAAGTTTGCCTGGCAGTCCGCCACCTGACATAGGATTCTTTCTCTGCACACTCTCACGTGCCTTACGTGCTGCGATACGTGCGGTAGCAGCGAGTATCACCTTCTCACAGATGGTATGTGCCTCCTTAGGATGCTCCTCGAGGTAGTTGTTCATCGCCTCACCGACAGCCTGCTGCACAGCGCCATTGACCTCCTTGTTGCCAAGTTTGGTCTTCGTCTGTCCCTCGAACTGTGGCTCTGCTACCTTAACAGAGATGATAGCTGTCAGTCCCTCACGGAAGTCATCTGGTGCCACTTCGATCTTGGCCTTGTCCATCTGCTTGCGCAACTGATCATCCTCATCGGCATACTTCTTCAGCGAGCGTGCCAGCGCGATACGGAAACCCGTGAGGTGCGTACCACCCTCGATGGTGTTGATATTATTAACGTAAGAGTGTATATTCTCAGAATAGTCGTTATTGTAAAGCAGGGCTATCTCGATAGGTATGCCTGCCTTCTCAGTCTTAAGACATATCGGTTCACCGATGATTGACGTACGGTGACGATCCACGTAGCGCACAAACTCCTTCAGTCCTTCCTTAGCGTGGAACACCTCTGGCTTACGCAACTGTCCCTCCTCGTTGGGACGCATATCAGTAAGGGTGATAGTGATGCCTGCATTGAGGAATGCCAGCTCACGCATGCGGCGTGCCACGATGTCGTACTTATACACGGTATCGGTAAAGATGGAGCCATCAGGCCAGAACTGCTGACGTGTACCGCGCTTTGTAGTCTCACCGACTACCTTGACAGGATAGAGTGGCTTACCCTTCTCATACTCCTGCTGATAGATCTTGCCATCGCGATATACCTGTGACATCATGTGGGTAGAGAGGGCATTGACACAGCTCACGCCAACACCGTGCAGACCACCTGACACCTTGTACGAGCCCTTATCAAACTTACCTCCGGCATGGAGCACTGTCATAACGACCTCCAATGCTGACTTGTGCATCTTGGGATGCTCGTCAACAGGGATACCACGTCCGTTATCCTCTACGGTAATAGAATTATCTTCATTGATGACCACCTGTATATCCGTACAGTAGCCCGCCATCGCCTCATCGATGGAGTTGTCCACTGTTTCGTTTACGAGGTGGTGCAGTCCTTTCTCAGATATGTCACCGATGTACATTGCAGGACGCTTGCGCACAGCCTCAAGGCCTTCGAGCACCTGAATGCTACTACCATCATAATTTCCCTTGTTCTGAATTTCTTCCATTAGATTAGTATCGTTTTAAATATACCTTGCAAAGGTAGCAAAAAAAAACGAAACAGCCAAAATTATTTATGTAATAAATAAAGGCAAAAGAGTTAAAAGATTAAAAGAAAAAGGTTGCTACCCCTCACGGGCTGCAACCTTTCGAAAAAAAAATTATTATGGAAACAATCTTGTGTACTTATCGATTATCCAAGTTTCTGGATATGGAGTGCAAGGCTTGACTTGATATTTGCAGCCTTATTCTTGTGGATAATGTTCTTCTTTGCGAGCTTATCCAGCATCTTCTGCACCTTTGGATAGAGTGCTACTGCCTCTTCCTTGTCCGTTGTTGCGCGGAGCTTGCGCACTGCGTTACGCATTGTCTTAGCGTAGTACTTGTTGCTGAGAGTTCTCACCTTTGTCTGGCGGATTCTCTTCTCACTTGACTTGTGATTTGCCATTTCTTTTAGTTCTTTTTTTACCGTTCACTGACGGCTGTTAATGATTAGCTTATGGGTCTTATGCCACTACAGCAGCCCTGGGCGGGAAATGACCGAGAGGAATACCCCCTTCTTCTTTCCCTTCGCCACCTCGTAGGAGCATCACTGCCCGATGGCGAATAATTGTCTTTGTAGCGCGTAGGGGAGTCGGACCCCTCTTGCAAGAATGAAAATCTTGAGTACTAACCGATATACGAACGCGCCGAACCAGTTGACTAAGTGCTTTATAACGGTGTTCTTTCAGGACACCTCACGCTTAGCGGGTGCAAAGGTACGAAGAAAAGTTGAAAGTTTAAAGTTTAAAGTTGAAAGATAACGCCATTTTAAGATTTATTAAGACATTATTCCCTGCAATCTCCTGTTTCTTTCGGGTAATATTATTATTTTTGCACCATAAAAGTATGGAATGCAAGACACGAGGCATAGTACTTAGGACGGTGAAGTATGGCGACAGCAAAATCATCGTGGACTTCCTGACGAGGGAGGAGGGACGCATATCTGTGGTATGCAAGGTCTCCTCATCAAAGCACTCTGGCGTGCGGCGTCAGTATTTTCAGCCTATGACAGTGCTTGACATACGCTACGTACGTAATCCCCGCCAGTCCCTGGGCACAATAAAGGAGGCACACATCGCGATGCCCTACACCTCCTTATATACTGACGGTGCCAAGATGTCGATAACGTTCTTCATCGCCGAATTTCTACACTACACCACCCGCGACCTGCATACCGACGCTCCTCTCTATGACTTTATAGAGCAGAGCATGGCGTGGCTTGATACCAGCGACAGAGGAGTGGCCAATTTTCACCTTATGTTCATGATACGCATGTCGCTCTTTCTCGGGTTCCTGCCTGACATGGACACTTTTCGCGAGGGTGCCTTGTTTGATCTGCGTGAGGGCATTTTCTGCCTCTCTGCCCCACTCCATCCTGACATACTCAATGCCGAGGATGCAAAAAAGATGCAGATCCTCATGCGCATGACGCCGTCGAATCTGCATCTTTTTCCACTGTCACGCAATGAGCGAAACCGCATCATTGACATCACACTGCTTTATTATCATCTGCATATACCACAGTTTGGTGATATGAAGACTCTTGAAGTGCTGAGAGAACTCTGAAAAGTTCAATGGTTCAAAGGTTCCACATTCTACCTTCAATTTTCAACATTCAACTTTCAATATTCAACTTTCAACTTTTTCTGATCTCCTTCACCACTTTCTCTGCACCACTGGTGAGGTTTAGTGCCTCGGGATGCTCCTTGATAAACGACTCTATATGTCGTACTCTCTTACTCTCGAGTATCTCGTCAACGGCTATCAGAATGCCCGTCTCCTCTACATCGCCAAAGCCGTAGTTGATGGCAGTGCCGAAGAGCTTCATCGTTGGTGAGAGATTCATGTAGGCATTGACGAGAGGTGGTATATTGAATCCCAGCGCCCTGATGCCGCCATTGAGTATGCGGTAGTCCTCCTTGAAGTCCCTGCCACAGAACACTTGTGCCAGTTCCTCCTCAGGTGTTTCGAGCAGGAGTGGCTTCTTGGGGTATATCAGCCCATCCTTGTCATCAAAATGTTTTTTGAGGAAGTAGAGTATGAGGTCCCTGCCGAAGCGTATATAGCTGGGGTACATGGTCATCTTACCAAAGTAGTACTTCATACGGGGATTGATGACCGTCAGTGCACCAAGCCCGTCCCACAGGTTGTCAAGGGCAAACAGGCTCTTGGCTCCCATCTTACTGCTCTGGTACTCTGGGGTGACAAAAGAACGACCAAGTTCTATAGTGTATGGGGCATACTCCTTGATAAACTTCTCCGAGAAAGTGAATAGATGACTGGTAGCAAGTTCGGGCTGTCCGTTCTTGTCGTATGTCCACTCATCACCCATCAGATATCGGTAGCCACCGATTATCTCTTCCGACTCGGGATTCCACACTATGAGCTGCTTGTAGCAGTTATCACAAGTATCATACTCATCCCAGTCGAGTTCCTTGCCTGTACCACCGCCAGCCATACGGAAGGTTATCTCACGCAGACGACCTATCTCACGCATCAGGTTGGGTGAGTCGTGATACGTGAAGACATATATCTCATTGTTGCTCTTATTGGTCATACGGAGTTTCTTCTCGGGGGTCAACTCCGCCTTGATAAGTTCAAGAGGTACTGGTGCTATGATTTCTGCGTCCATTTATCAGGTTCTTTTTCGTTATTTCGATATATCGTCATTTCGACATTTCGACATTTCATTATTACGCCATTTCGTAAACTTTTTCCTGCACCCATGCTGCCCATGCCTGGGGTTTGCGTGATTTGTCAAAGGTCTGCCATGCTATAGGTTTGCCTATCTTTACCTCAAACGTCTCGCCGCTGTTGCGAAACATCTCATCGACGAGGTATAGCATCGCCACATTAAATTTCAGGTGCAGAGCCTTACAGATGTTTGCTATGCGGTAAAACTTCTCCGAGTTTCTGCCACTAAAGTATATGGGCACTACATCGCGTTTCGTCTGCACACTCTTGGTAATAAACGTCTTAGTCCACGGCAGGTCATGTATCTCGCCTTTTATCTTTCGCGAACACAGCCCTGCAGGAAACATTACAATGTGGGCATCAGAACTGAACCCCTCCTCCACCATACGTGGGAAATCACGACTCTGCTTTCCGGTCTTATTGATAGGTATGCAGAGTGGCGCCAGTCCGGGCAGGTTCATCAGCAGGTCGTTGACGAGGTATTTGAAGTTGTCATTATATTTCTCTCCTATGATAGAGCCTATAGCGATGCCGTCGATGCCGCCAAGTGGATGATTGGATACAAACGTGTAGCGCTTGCCATCACTGTCGTCGGGTAGGTTTTCTGCTCCCCTCACCACTATCTTATTATCCAGGTAGCGCAGGGCATGCTTCAGCCATGATGTGCCTACCTCATCCTTCGCCTGCCACAGAAACTCATTGATGGAATCCTGATGCAATCGTCTCTTCAGCCAGCTGACCAAAAAACGTGGCATCAACCTCGACTTGTCACCGAGTTTGGACTGTAATATGGCGTCTATGTCGATTGTCTTTTCGCTTAACTCAACCATGAATTGTCTGCAAAGTTACAATTTTTTTTTCAAACGACAAAACACCTTATTAAAATAATACGTGCGAAGTATATCACGCAAGGTCTATCACCTCCAGGTCCTTTATCTCCGACCCGTCTATAGTAAACCTCACCAGCGTACGCACCACCTGCTGACCATACAGTCCTGCTGCACCAGGGTTGATATGCAGTATGTGAAGCGAACGATCGTACACCACCTTGGTGATGTGTGAGTGTCCTGAGATAAACAGTTTGGGAGGGTGGGAGTATATCTGCCTCACCACCGAACGATCGTACTTGCCAGGATAGCCACCTATATGCTTCATCAGCACATCGACATCCTCGCAGTTAAACCTCAGCACCTCAGGAAACTCCCTGCGCACCACATCTCCGTCTATATTACCATAAACGCCACGAAGGGGAGCTATCTCCCTCAGTTTGTCGGCTATCTCTATCGTGCCAAAATCGCCCACATGCCATATCTCGTCACACTCCGCGAAATACTTTGCGTAACGCTCGTCCCAATGTGAGTGCGTATCTGAAAGTAGTCCTATCCTTCTCATTATTTTTTTCAAAGGCATCCAATTGATGCTACTTATACTCTCCCCATTTCTTTCTCCAATGCCTGCGCCAACTGATCAGGGCATGAAGTCTGCTTGGCTCCGCATTTTATGTTTTTCAGTCTGCCTACGACATCGTCCGCCTTCATTCCCTCTACCAAGCGAGCAAGACCTGCGGTGTTCCCCGGGCACCCACCTATAAACTGCACGTTGTGCACACGATTCTCTTCATCGAGTTCGAAGTTGATAAACTTAGAACATGTTCCCCACGTTTCAAAAGTAGTCTGTTTCATTTCTTTTATACTATGCTTCTGATTTTTGCAGCAAAGTTACAAAAAAATAAGAAAAATTCCTCATTTCTCGAGTGAATGATTGTTATTTAGACATTATTATCATGAAAAATGAGTAATTTTGTACCCTGTAATATTAAGGTAAAAGAATATGACGATAGACTTCAAGGGAATGGATGCCACCGTGATAGAACATTTCAAGGGTGGCGAGAAAGAGATTAAGGCAAAAATGTTTTGGGATGGAACAAATCGCATACTGCATGGCGTTCTCATTCCAGGTGCCAGCATTGGTGAGCATACACACGAAACAAACTCTGAGATGATATACATACTCAGTGGCAATGGCACCATTATAGATGATGGCGTGCCCTCGCCCATCTCTGAGGGACAGTGCGCCTATTGCCCTAAGGGGCACAGTCACAGTCTGGTGAACACCAGCAATGCTGACCTCACATTCTTTGCCGTAGTGCCTAATCAGTAAAACGACCTATATTCCTGACACCATAAGGCGTGTTCTTTTTGCACTGACATCTACGCCAAGATTAAACCTTCCGCTATCAATCCAGAAAGATTTTTTGGGTCACCAGTAAAACCCTGTGTTTACCCGTATATCATTGATAGCCTGTAGAGAAAGAAGTCCACATCGATTACTCCTCTAAGTTGTGCACGAAATTGCTTGATCTTCGAGTTAAGTGATTCAGCCGAAGCATTGGTTGCA